>NZ_JBFTNY010000010.1:0-203158 GCF_056397705.1 Variovorax sp. 05L425
CACGGCAACCCGAAGGGAAGGTATGCCAGGACGGGCCACTCGGCGTTGCGCTCCTTGCATGTGCCAACGCACATGCGGCGTCGCGCGCCTTGATTGGCCCGTCCTGGCATACCTTCGCGACCCCGGAAGTAGTGTGAACAGGCCCTAGCGCAGCCCCTGCCACCAGCGCACGTTGGCCCGCGGCTGGCCGATGGTGAGCACTTCGCCGATCTCGGGTGTCGCCAGCTCGATGTTCTTGCGTTCCGCGAGATCAGCGATGCGGTCGAGTGGGTCGTGCCAGGCGTGGAAGGCCAGAGCGAAGGTGCTGTTGTGCACCGGGAACAGCACCTTGCCGCGCAGATCCTGGAAGGCCTGCACGCTTTGCTCGGGCGTCATGTGCACCGAAGGCCAGTAGGCATCGTAGGCGCCGTTTTCGATCATCGCGAGGTCGCAGCCGCCGAAGCGTTCGCCGATCTGCGCGAAGCCTTTGTTGTAGCCGGAGTCGCCGCTGTAGAAGATGCGCTGGTCGCCGCTCTGGATCATCCAGGACGCCCAGAGCGTCTTGTTGCGGTCGTTGAGCGTGCGTCCCGAGAAATGCTGCGACGGCGTGGCCGTGATTTGCACGCCATCTTGCTGGCCGGTCTGCCACCAGTCGAATTCGGTGACCCGATCGGCCGGCACGCCCAGCTCGACGAGGCGGGCCTTCACGCCCAACGGAACGAAGTAATGCTGCACGCGAAGCGCAAGGTACTCGATGGTTCCCACGTCGAGATGGTCGTAGTGATCGTGCGAAAGGATCAGTCCTTCGATTGGCGGAAGTTGCTCCAAGGCAATGGGAGGCTTTTGAAAACGACGGGGCCCGATCCATTGGAAGGGCGATGCGCGTTCGCTGAACATGGGGTCGGTCAGCCAGTAGTTGCCGTGGAGCTTGAGCAGGTTCGACGAATGTCCAATGCGGATCACATGGTTGGCCTTCGGATCCAGCGCTTCGAGTTGCTCGATGCTGACGGTTCGAACGGGGATCGGATCGACCGGCATCGTGTCAGGCTTGGACTCGAAGAGAAAGCGCGACCAGATCTTCCACTGGCTTGCGGTGGGCAACGCGTCGGGGTTGGGCGGATTCCGGAAGCCGCAGCCCACGAATTGCGGCGATGCCGCGTAGGGGCTTTCGCAGGCGCCGTGGGTTGCGCAGCTGGCGAGCAGGCCGCCCAGGGCAATCAGCAGGCTCGCGAACATGTGGCGAGGCCAGTCTCGGGGCTGGTGCAGCAGCTGCAGCGGGTTCATTGGACGCCGACTTTAACCAACAGCGCCTGCAACCCTGCGCTCCGGCATAGACCGTTCGAGCCATTGATGCAGCGGGTCAACCATGAAATATTGCAGTTCGAACGACGAGGAGCGGCATGGACGAGACCATCCAGAAGCTGGTTGCCGAACGTCGCCGCGCACTTCATGGCGACGACGACGGACGACGGCCCTGGGGCCTCGCGTTGTCCGGCGGAGGGATCCGCAGCGCGACTTTCTGTCTCGGGCTGCTCAAGGCGCTGGCCAGTCATCGGCAATTGCTCAAGTTCGACCTCGTCTCGACCGTGTCCGGCGGCGGCTACATCGGCGCGACTTTGGGGCGCCTGTGCACCAATGCCAAGAGTCCCGACGACATACGCGAGATCGAACGCGCGCTCGGCGATGTCGATCGCGCGCGTTTCGGCTGGTGGCTGCGCGCCAACGGCCGCTATCTGATTCCGGGCGGCCTGCGCGACACGCTCTTCGCCGGCGCACTCTATCTTCGCAACCTGCTGGGTACGCACATCGAACTCGCGATTGCCGCGAGCCTGATCGGCATGGTGCTGGCCGCGACGAATCTGCTGCTGTGGGACGCGGTGTTCCGCGCCGTGGACCTCAACAGCGTGCCGCCGGACACGGTGAGCAGCGTCACCGATCTGGATGCGATGCAATACCTGCGGCTCCTGGTGGAGTGGGCCACGCAATGGCCGACGCTCTGGTTCACGCTCGTGGGGCCGTTCATCGCATCCATCATTCTTGCGTGCGCCTATTGGTCGGTGCGCGACAAGCCGTCGACCTCGTCGATGCTTTTGCAGATCGCGATGTGGCTCGCGCTTGGCGCCGGCGCGTGCTGGATCGGCGGCCCCTTGGTGGAGCGCTTCAGTGGGCCGGTGTGGATCACGCCCGCATTCGTCGGCTTTGCGCTGTGCTGGGTCATCGCCTTGCTCTGGGTGCTCTACTACAGCCGAAAGAAGAACGCGGCCGCGCTGCGCAACGAACTGACGGATCGGCTGGCCTCGGTGATCAACACGGCACTGCTGATCGTGATGCTGGGTCTCCTCGACCGCAGCGCCTGGTGGCTGGCCGCCGAGGACCAGCAACAGCGCGTGTCGTACGGCGCGGTGCTGCTGGTGGTCGCGGCGGCGCTGCGCGGGGTTCTGCCGATGTTGCTGTCCCATCGGCAGGAAATACCGGGCGTCGGCAAGACGGTGGTGCTGACGCTGGCGAGCCTGCTCGGGCTGGTCCTGGCCTTCTGCCTTGCGGCCTGGTGGGTGTCGGTGGTCTATGTGGCCGTGCTGTTGCCCGTGTTTACGCCTGCGGGACTCCAGTTCACGCGCGGCTGGGCGTGGCTTGGCACCATTGCCGTGATCATCGGCAGCTACGCATTGGTGACGGGGCGCAACTTCGCCTTCCTGAACGTCTCGTCGCTGCACATGTTCTACAAGGCGCGCATCGTGCGAGGCTATCTCGGCGCGGCCAATGCGCGGCGGCTCGGCGCCAGTCCGACCGATCAGGTCTCGGGGCTGGAGCCGCCGCAGGTGCCGGTGGGCGAGGTCGACCCGCACGACGATATTTCGCAGCTCCACTACGCGCCACAGGCTCACGGCGGGCCGGTGCATCTCGCGAACATCTGCATCAACCAGACGCACGACACCAAGGACCGGTTGTTCAACCGCGACCGCAAGAGCCAGCCGCTCACCGTCGGTCCGCAGGGCTGGATGCAGGCCGGCGGCGCGCAGTGGATGCAGGCACATGGCGACGGTGCGCTCACGCTCGGCGGGTGGATGGCGATCTCCGGCGCGGCTTTCGCGCCCGGCCTCGGGCGGCTCACCAAGCGCGGCCTTGCAGCGCTGTCGGTGTTCGCGGGCCTCCGGCTCGGTTACTGGTGGAACAGCGCCGAGGCCGGCATCGCGCAGCACGGCGCGGTCGTGCATGCGAGCCCGCTGCTGATGAAGACGCGTTTCCTGCTGCTGGAGTGCTTCGGCGCCTTTCCGGGCAGCAGTTCGGCCAACTGGTATTTGAGCGACGGCGGCCACTTCGAGAACACCGGCGCGTATGCCCTGCTGCGCCAGGAGTGCGCGCTGATCGTGATCGCGGACTGCGGCGCCGATCCGGAATACCGCTTCTGCGACCTGGAGGTCCTCATCCGGCGCGCGCGCATCGATCTCAATGCCGAGATCACTTTCATGAAGCCGCGTCCGGGCGCGGAATGGACGCATCTCGAAGCCTTCGGTTCGCTCAACGACCTGGCCTCGTCGAGCAGCCAGGCGTGTCTCGCGCTGGCGCAGGTGCGCTATGCGAGCGGCGCGACGGGGCAGATCGTGCTGGTCAAGCCCAATGTGTCGGCGTCGCTGCCGGTGGATCTGGTGAACTTCAAGGCCGCCAATCCGCTGTTTCCTCAACAGCCGACGACGGACCAGTTCTTCGACGAGGCGCAGTGGGAGAGCTACTTCCGCCTCGGCTCCGAGATCGGCTACAGGCTCGAGGACGAGATGCTCGCGCACGTGGCGATGGGCGCCCCGGGCCTGTTCGTGCCGGACGACGGCCAACCGGATACGTCCGCGCATGCCGCCAAGCCTGGCGACAAGGACAGCGCCGCCGCCGCCGCGGTCGGAACGATGAGCCGTCTGCAGGCGCGCGTGCTCAGGGCGGGTGCGGTGACGGCCTCCATCGGCATCGGGACGGCGGCGACCTTCGGCGTGGCCGCGTGGCAAGGCATCGACAGCTGGCGCGGTCAGCGCGCGGACCAGACGAATTCCGAGAACGCGGCCTTCAAGGACCTCACCGAACGATGGGCGCACCTGCATGCGGGCAACGCCGGCGGGGATGCACCGGCATTGCTGGCCGCCGAATTGCTGCGCACGGGCGACCTGTTGTGCAGGGAAGGCAGCGACAACTTCATGGCGAAGTTCCGCCTGTCGGTGCGCATCGTCGACGATGCAAAGCAGGCCTGCGGCAACGAGGCCTTGCCGCAACGCTCGCCCGCGTGCGCGCGGCTGCTCGATCCGGGCAACGGCATCGACTGTCTGCAGCCTCCACAGGCGTCGCCATGTGCGCCGCGCTATTGGGCGCGCGACTATTCCGGCCAGACAGGTTCGAAGCAGAACTGCAGCGGCATCCTGCCGGAGCCCTGGCCCGTGGCGGTGTGGGCGCGCGACCTCGTGACGGGGCGCCGCGGCGAAGTACAGGTGGCATCGGCGCCGCCGCCGCCGCCGCCGCCCGCACCAACCCCACCGCTGGATGCCGGGGGCAGTGCGCCGTCTTACGGGGGGTCGGCTGCCGCGCCCGCCGCGCCCGCACCGCCGCCGCCCGATGTCTGCGCCGGCGCCGTGATCTACATCCAGACCTACGGCACTGCGCTGCGCGACAAGGCGCGCACATGGCGCGGACCCTGGCGCGCCCTGGGCGCCTCCGTGCCGCCGATCGAAGACGTGCTCAGTACCTCGCGGCGTGCCGGTCGCGCGCCGCCGGTGGGGCATCCGGATCCGACGGTCGTCATCCGCGAGGAGTCGTCACGGGCCTGCGCACAGGCGCTGATCCAGACCGCTGCATCGCCGACAGGCCAGCCCTGGGTCATCAAGTACCTGCCCCGGGCGATCAAGGCCGATCCCGGTTCGATCGAAGTGTGGCTGCCCCGGATCAAGGATTCGGCGGCCAGTTGATCCTCTTGGCGAGGGATGACAGCGGAGTCGGCACGGTACCCAATCGTGTGACGAGGAGGAATGGCCATGAACATTTCACCTACGGCGGCGCTTCTTGCGCTGGGCGCACTCGTCGCCGCCTGCGAATCACAGCCCAGTGTCACGTTCGTCACGAACGGGAGTGATTTCAACGTGCTCGGCCTGACGCACGACCAGTCCACCTGCGAGGCGCCCGGCCGCCTGGCTTACCTGACGTGGTGGGACGGCCAGACGCTGCGCGGATGCTGGGTGCGCGACCATGCGCACATTCGTGCGCGTTTCGACGACATGGACGACCGGCGCATCCCCGTCGGCGAATTCCGGCCCACCGAGGTTGCCGACTACCAGAACCTGTCGCTCGATTGAGCTTCAGTCCGAGCCTGCCCGCCAGACCTTCGCCAGCACGCCCAGCTTGGTGCGGAAGGTATGGCGCTCGTCGGAGAGCGCATCGATGAAGTCCGACAGCCGGCGCGACTTGACCATCGTGTAGACCGTGAGCCAGGTCGTCAGCACAAAGGTCACGCCGAACCAGAGCAACTTGCGCCACATCGGCGATTCGGCTTCGGCAAGCAGGTTCATGCCGAGGAAGCCGGTCGTGATGGTGCCGATCAGGCCGAACAAGGTCACCACGGTGAGCCGCACGACCGTGTTGGCCTGTCGCCGCAGGCTGTCGGCATCGAGGTAGGTGTTCATGTCGGCGATGCGCTCCTTGAGTTCGTCGTAGAGCGGATCGAGCCCCAGGTGCGTGGTGCACAGGTGCGACAGCGCACGCACCTGCGCCTGCTCGGAGATCTCGTGGAACCAGTAGCGATGCGTGAAGCGCAGGAAGCCCTCGAAACTGGCGCGGATCGCACGCTTGAAGCGCTTGACGCTGGCAACGTCGTGAATGTTCAGGTTGCGCAGCGCCTCGACGAGCTTGTCCGAATACATCAGCAGCGCAGCCTTCTGGAAGTGCGCGATGAGGAACAACAGGAAATGCTGGTGACGGAACTGCGCCAGGACACCGCGGTCGCGGCAGCAGAAGAACTCCGAGTCGGCCTGGCCCACCACGATGAGCGCGCGGCCGTTGCACAGGTAGCGCGTGTTCGGCGCCGCGCCGGCGTTGACCCAGAAGCGGTCGTAGCAGTAGCGCTGCTCGAAGTCGATCATGAGATCGTCTGCGAAGGGCAGCGGTCCGGTGCCCGACACGGCGGGCTCGGCCGCGCCCGATACAAGCGCGAGCCGAATGAAATCCGCGCGCGACAGCCGCCTGGGATCGTCGAGCGCGAGGTAGGCCATGACCGGCATGCGGTAGTACTCGATCTGGCGGTAGCGCAACTCGCCGGGCTCGTCGGAATGGTCGATCACCAGCGGCTGCATCAGCCAGGCCCAGTGCGCCGTGATGCGCGGCGCGCGGTGCTCCGCCACGTGCGAGAGGAAGGGCTCGCGCTGCTGAGCGTCCGAAACGGACAGCACCGTGCCGCCCGCACCCAGCCACTCGACGCTGTGCATGCAATGCAGCGCTGCGCCCTGGGCATCCCAGCCGCCGGGATAGGCGCGGCCGAAGCGATAGAGGATCTCCTGGGCCTGCGGCAGGCTGAGGTCGTCCGCGCCGATCTCCATGTTGAGGATCACCACGTCGACGTCGAAGAAGAAGTACAGGTCGACATGCACCACCTGCAGCGTGATGGGCGCGTCGCCCGATCGTGCAACGACGCGCACGGCCGTCACGTCGCTGCGCCGGAATACGCGCATCGGCGAATCGCTTCCATAGTCGGTGCCGCCGGCCTGGCCCCCCTTGCGTCCGTCGCCGTAGAGAAAGCGCTGAACGTAGGGCAGGAAGCTCACGAACTCGTTGTAGTGGCGCTCGTGGAAGCGATCGCTTCCGCCGGTGTATTCGTCGATCTCCTCGCGCCACGGCGACGCATCGCCGAGGTCGCGCAGCACCTGCCACGGGCCGCGATGCGCGTGTCGCGGCTGCGCCGTGGGCATCAGGCGCAGCGGCCAGAGCAGGGTCTGGCGGAGGTGATGCACGGCAGGCGTGTCGACTGCACTCGCGACCTGAGTTTCTGCTTCCGATGATTCGGTGATCAGCATGCCGTCAGTGTAGGCACGGCGGGGTCCTAGGGGAATCCCTAGGCTGGTGCTGAAACCGGTTTCACATATACTGACCTGCACCGCGGCGACGTTCGTTCGAAGCGGAAATGCACCACTCCGAACCTGCTTCGAATAGCCACCACTGCCGTGAACTATCAATTCCAGTTCGATGCCGTCTTCGCGGCCTGGCCGCTGCTGCTGAAGGGCACGTGGATCACGATCCAGCTCTCGCTCGTTGCCACGCTGCTGGGCCTGGTGGTCGCCATCTTCTGTGCCTGGGGCAAGACTTCGGGACCGGGCTGGCTGCGCTTCATCGTGAACGCGTACATCGAGGTCATCCGCAACACGCCGTTCCTGGTGCAGTTGTTCTTCTTTTTCTTCGCGCTGCCGGCCATCGGGCTGCGCTGGTCGCCTTACACGGCGGCGCTCACGGCCATGGTGGTGAACCTCGGCGCTTATGCGGCGGAAATCGTGCGCGCGGGCATCGAATCCATTCCCAAGGGCCAGATCGAGGCGGGCAGGGCGCTCAACCTCAAGCCGTGGGAGATCTTCCGTTTCGTGATCATCAAGCCGGCGCTCAAGGCAATCTACCCGGCGCTCACGAGCCAGTTCATCCTGCTGATGCTCAGTTCGGCAGTGGTGTC
The DNA here is from genome assembly GCF_056397705.1 of Variovorax sp. 05L425. Classification (NCBI taxonomy): domain Bacteria; kingdom Pseudomonadati; phylum Pseudomonadota; class Betaproteobacteria; order Burkholderiales; family Comamonadaceae; genus Variovorax; species Variovorax sp. 05L425. Next base: position 7,661 of record NZ_JBFTNY010000010.1, read on the forward strand.
GGTCATCTCCGCCGACGACCTGACCTCGGTCGCTGCCAACCTGCAATCGCAGACCTTCCGGAGCTTCGAGATCTACATCGTGGTGGCCGGCATCTATCTCGCGCTGGCGCTGTCGTTCTCGGCTTTGTTCAAGCTGATCTACAGGCGCACCCTCAACTATCCGGATCGGCGCTGAACACCATGCGTACCTTCGGCTTTCCAGAATTCTTGTTCATCCTCCAAGCGGCCCAATGGACGCTGGCGCTGTCGCTGATCGCCTTCATCGGCGGAGCGATCCTGGGGCTCTTGATCGCGCTGGCGCGCACGTCGGAGAACAAGACGGCGCGGGTGCTGTCGACCGCCTTCATCCAGATCTTCCAGGGCACGCCGCTGCTGCTGCAACTGTTCCTGATCTTCTTCGGCGCGCCGGTGCTGGGTTTCGACATCAATCCGTGGATCGCGGCGGGCGTGGCGCTCATCCTGAACAGCGCGGCCTTCCTCGGCGAAATCTGGCGCGGGTGCATCGAGGCGATTCCGCGCGGCCAGTGGGAGGCAGCGCAGGCGCTCAACCTCAACTACGTTTCGCGCATGCGTGACGTGGTGCTGCCGCAGGCCTTCAAGATCGCGCTGGCACCGACGGTGGGCTACGTGGTGCAGATCATCAAGGGCACCTCGCTCGCGGCGATCATCGGCTTCACCGAAATCACGCGCGCCGGGCAGATCATCAACAACGCGACCTTCCAGCCGCTGGAAGTCTTTGCGACGGTGGCAGCGATCTACTTCGTCATTTGCTGGCCGCTTTCGTTGCTGGCCGCGCGCATGGAGCGCAAGCGTGCTCGCGCTCTTGCCCGCTGACCCGCCCATCCAGTTTCTCTTTCGCCTTTTCGTTTTCAGTCCTCAAACTCAAGGAGACCTTAGATGATTCGTTCCAACACCCGCCGCGCTGCCATCGCAGCCCTGGGCCTGGGCGCCGCGCTGACCGTATTCGCCCCCTTCGCAACGGCCCAGACGGTGGCCGACATCAAGAAGAAGGGTGAGCTCACCATCGGCATGCTGGTCGACTTCCCGCCCTACGGCACCACCGATGCGAAGAACCAGCCCGACGGCTACGACGCCGACGTCGCCAAGCTGCTGGCCAAGGACTGGGGCGTGAAGGCCAACATCGTGCCGGTCACCGGTCCGAACCGCATTCCCTTCCTGCTCACGAACAAGGTCGACCTCCTCGTCGCCTCGCTGGCCGTGACGCCCGAGCGCGCCAAGCAGGTCCAGTTCTCGCAGCCCTATGCGGCAGCGACCATCGTGCTCTACGGCAAGACTGGCACGCCGATCAAGACCGCCGCCGACCTCAAGGGCGTGCGCGTGGGTGTCGCCCGCGCCAGCACGCAGGACGTGGCCGTGACCAAGGCAGCGCCCGAAGGCACCGAGATCCGCCGCTTCGACGACGATGCATCGGCCATGCAGGCACTGATGTCAGGGCAGGTCGACGCAATTGGCGCTTCCACCACGGTCGCCGCACAGATCGCCAAGCGCGTACCGGCCAACACCTTTGAAAACAAGTTCACGCTGGTGCAGCAGAACATGGGCATCGCGATGCGCCCCGGCCAGGAAGACTTGCAGAAGAACGTGAACGAATTCATCCAGAAGAACACAGCCAATGGCGAGCTCAACAAGCTCTACCAGAAGTGGCTCCAAACCGACCTGCCCAAGCTGAACTGATGAGCTAACCCCCAGGCTTCGCGCACTTCGTGTCGCTACGCCAACCCCCTTGCTGGGGGCAACACCGGCGGCCCGGCAAAGCCGGTTCCGCGGTGTTTCCCGAAAAATCCGGGACTGTGAATTCTTGAAATGATGGAACTCTTATGACCGATGCAGTCACGACCCACGCCGGCACCGAATCGATCATCCAGATGGAGGCGGTGAACAAGTGGTACGGCACCTTCCAGGTGCTGACCGGCATCGACCTTTCGGTGCGTACCGGCGAGCGCATCGTGATCTGCGGGCCTTCGGGCTCGGGCAAGTCGACGCTGATCCGCTGCATCAACCGGCTCGAGACGGTGCAGAAGGGCCGCATCGTGGTCGACGGCATCGATCTCACCGCCGGCGGCAAGAATGTCGATGCGGTGCGTGCCGAAGTCGGCATGGTGTTCCAGCAGTTCAACCTGTTCCCGCACCTCACCATCCTGCAGAACTGCACGCTGGCGCCGATGCGCTCGCGCGGCATGTCGAAGACGCAGGCGGAAGAGGTTGCGATGAAGTACCTCACCCGCGTGCGCATTCCCGAGCAGGCGCACAAGTATCCGAGCCAGCTTTCCGGCGGCCAGCAGCAGCGTGTGGCCATCGCGCGCGCGCTGTGCATGTCGCCCAAGATCATGCTGTTCGACGAGCCCACTTCGGCGCTCGACCCGGAGATGGTCAAGGAAGTGCTCGACACCATGATCGGCCTGGCTGAAGACGGAATGACGATGCTTTGCGTGACGCACGAGATGGGCTTTGCGCGCAGCGTGGCCGATCGCGTGATCTTCATGGCCGACGGAAAGATCATCGAGCAGGGGCCGCCGGCCGAGTTCTTCGGCAACCCGAAAAACGAAAAGACGCGCCAGTTCCTGGGGCAAATCCTGAGTTCGCACCAGGCGCACTGAGGCGTCGATCACCAACGGTATGACGCAGGTATTGATTTCTCTCTCATCGTTCGGCGCCGCCGAGATCGGCCGCCACGGCCAGCTCTGGTGCGCGCAGCTCGCCAAGGCAGCTGGCGCCGACAGCGTTGAAGTGCGCGGCGAGTTGCTGCGCGATCCGGCGACGGAGTTGCCAGCGATGGCTGGTCTTGCATCTGTCTATTCCAGCCCCGAAGGCCTCTGGGCCGAAGGGGGCTGGCTCGACAGCGCCGCGCTCGGGCGCGGCATCGCGGCCGCGACCACGCTCGGCGCCAAGCGGCTGAAGATGTCGATCGGCGACTTCCGCCCGTCGTCGCACGGCTCGCTGTGGGGCCTCAAGGTTCAACTCGCCGAAACGCGCATCGAACTCGTGATCGAGAACGACCAGACCGTTTCCGCCGGGACGCTGAACGCGCTGCAGGCCTTCTTCGACGCCGCCGACCATGCCGGGCTCGACCTGGGCATGACCTTCGACATGGGCAACTGGCACTGGGTTGGCGAATGCCCCCTGCAGGCCGCCCAGGCGCTGGGCCGCCGTGTGCGCTACGTGCATTGCAAAGGCGCGCAGCGGTTGCCGGCCAAGTGGGTGGCGGTGCCGCTCGCGGACTCCGCGGCGCCCTGGCGCGCCGTGTTGCGCGCGCTGCCGGCCGACGTGCCGCACGCCATCGAATATCCCCTGATCGGAGACGACCTGCTGGCCGTCACGCGCGACCAGATCGCGCACATCCGCTCTTTGCGAGCCACTTCATGACGAATCCTTCCTTCGACGTCGCGCTGTTCGGCGAAGCCATGCTGCTGCTGGTGGCCGACCAGCCCGGCCCGATCGAAAACGCCACCGCTTTTCACAAACGCACGGCCGGCGCCGAGACCAACGTGGCGATCGGCCTTTCGCGCCTCGGCCTCAAGGTCGGCTGGGCCAGCCGGCTCGGCACCGACTCGATGGGCCGCGCGCTGCTCGCCACCATGCAGGGCGAAGGCATCGACTGCTCGCACGTGATCACCGACGCGACGCAGCGCACCGGCTTCCAGTTCAAGGGCCGCGTGACCGACGGCAGCGATCCGCCGGTCGAATACCACCGCAAGGGATCGGCCGCCAGCCACATGGGCCCCGGGGATGTCGATGAGAACTGGCTGCGCTCCGCGCGCCATTTGCACGCGACGGGTGTGTTCGCGGCGATTTCCGACACCAGCCTGCAGGCGGCGATCAAGTCGATGGACGTGATGCGCAGCGCGGGCCGCACCATTTCCTTCGACCCGAACCTGCGGCCGACGCTGTGGTCGTCGGCCGAGACGATGCGGCACTGGATCAACGATCTTGCGTCGCGCGCCGACTGGGTGCTGCCCGGCATGGAAGAGGGCCTGATCCTCACCGGCGAAAGTACGCCCGAAGGCGTGGCGCATTTCTATCGGAAGCTCGGCGCGAAGCTGGTCGTGGTGAAGCTCGGTGCCGAGGGTGCCTACTACGACAGCGATGTCGCGGGCACGGGGCGCGTCGAAGGCTTTCCGGTCAAGAAAGTCGTCGATACCGTGGGTGCCGGCGACGGCTTCGCGGCCGGCGTGGTCAGCGCGCTGCTCGAAGGCAAGTCGGTGCCCGAAGCGGTCCGGCGCGGGGCCTGGATCGGCGCGCGTGCCGTGCAGGTGCTCGGCGATACCGAAGGACTGCCGACCCGCATGCAACTCGAAGAGGCTGGCATCGAAGGCCCCCACGCTCAGCGCTTCGCGTCATCGCTGCCCCCCGAGGGGGCCGCAGCCGCCTTGGGGCGGCCCGGCGGCGGCTGGACTCGCAAGAAGATCCTCGTCTTTCGCGAACTCCCCGACGATCAACTGGCCCGACTGCAGGCCGCGCACGATGTCACGGTCGCCAATCCGCGCGAGGCCGCACAGCGTGATGCATTTGATGCAGCGCTGCCGCACGCGCAGGGCCTGATCGGTTCCAGCTATCCGGTCGACGATGCGCTGCTCTCGCGAGCGCCGCGGCTCGAAGTCGTGTCCAGCGTCTCGGTCGGTGTCGACAACTACGCGCTGGCGTCGCTGCACGCGCGCGGGATCATGCTGTGCCATACGCCCGGCGTCCTCGATGAGACCGTGGCGGATACCGTCTTCGCATTGCTGATGGCGACCAGTCGCCGCGTCGTCGAGCTGTCGAGCCTCGTGCGCGAGGGTGCCTGGACGAAGAACATCGGCGAAGACCTGTTCGGCTTCGACGTGCACGGCAAGACGCTGGGCCTGCTGGGCTTCGGCCGCATCGGCCAGGCGATTGCGCGGCGCGCGGCCCTGGGCTTCGGCATGCCTGTGCTCTATCACGCGCGCCGGCCGGTGGATCTCGCAACGCAGGCGCCGGAACTGCAAGGACGCGCAATCCACACGCCGCTTGACGCGCTGCTCGCGCAGTCCGACTTCGTCGTCGCCATGCTGCCTTTGTCGGACAGCACGCGCGACATGATCGACGCCAAGGTGTTCGGCGCGATGAAGCCTGGCGCCATCTTTGTCAACGGCGGACGAGGCGCCACGGTGCGCGAAGATGCGCTGCTCGCGGCGCTCGATCACGGCACCCTGCGCGCTGCCGGCCTCGACGTGTTCGCGACGGAGCCGCTGCCCATGGATTCGCCGCTGCGTACGCATCCTCGCGTGACACCGTTGCCGCACATCGGCTCGGCCACGCACGAGACGCGCCACGCCATGGCCGAGCTTGCGACGACCAATCTGCTGCGTGCCTTGGCCGGTGAGCGGCCGCTCGCCGTCTACGACACGGCTTCGGCTTGAACGCACGAAATCCCATGCAGCGAACGGGGCGCGCGACCATTGCCGACGTGGCCAAGGCGGCCGGCGTGTCGAAGGCCACCGTCTCGCGCTTCCTCAACCATCGCGAGCGACTGCTGAGTCCGGACATCGCGGCGCGCGTCGAAGCCGCGGTCGCCCAACTCGACTACACGCCGAGCCCGATGGCGCAGGCGCTGAGCCGCGGCCGATCGCGGCTCATCGGCCTGATCGTGGCCGACATCACCAATCCGTACTCGGTGGCTGTGCTGCGCGGTGCCGAGAAGGCCTGCCAGGACGCCGGCTACCTCGTGATGCTCTTCAACCTGGGCAACGATATCGATCGCGAGCGCGAGGCCATCGATGCGCTGACTGGCTACCAGGTCGACGGCTTCATCCTCAACACGCTGGGTCGTGGTGCCGGGCTGGTCGATGCCGATGCGCTGCACGGCAAGCCGGCGGTGCTGGTGGACCGTCGTCACGCCGGCATGCATACCGATTTCGTGTCGCTGGACAACGTGGCCGCGATGAAGTCGGCATGCAGCCATCTCGTGGACGGCGGATTCCGCGAACTGCTCTACATCACCGAACCGCTGAAAGGCGTGAGTTCGCGGCGTGAGCGTTCGGCGGCGTTCGGCGCCTGCATGAAAGCGCACGAGCCGCGCGTGGCCGGTGAGGTTTTCGAATGCACGGGCGACGACAGCGAAAGCCTCGATACCGCATTGCGCGCGTTGCACAAGCGTGCCCGACGTGGCCGCCGCGCCGCCGTGCTGGCCGGCAACGCGGTCGTGACGCTGCGCGTGGCCACGGCGATGGCGCGGCTGGGGCTGAGTTTCGGCACGGACATCGGCTTTGTCGGCTTCGACGATCCCGACTGGGCGCCGCTGATCGGGCCCGGCCTGACCGCCGTCGCTCAACCCACCGACGCGATCGGACGTACTGCCGCTGCCTGCCTGATCGAACGCCTGCAGGGCCTCGAAGGGCCGCCACGGCAACTCTTGCTGCCGGGCGAACTGGTGATTCGAGGCTCGTCGAGCCAGGTTTGAGGGCAGCCTGTGGGCAGCCGCAGTGGCTGTGCGGCTCCCACTCGCCGCCTGAAGGCCTATAGCCGGAAGCCGACATTCACGTCAACAGGACCGCCTCACCCATCTTTGCCGGATTCGCCACGATGCTGATCGACGAGATTCGATCCTCGTTCGTCTCGAACGCCAGCACTGAATGCAGCGTACCGTTGAAGAAGCGAAGCAGTCCCAACTCGCCGTTGACGCGCACCGGGCGATAGTCGAGCCGCGCGGCATGCGCGGAAACTTGACGGGCGATCACGTGGAAGAGCCGCGCGATGCGCTCTGCTCCTTGCAAGGGCTTGAGCACGACGCGCGCATGGCCGCCACCGTCTGCCACGACCTGCGCATCGTTGGACAGCAACCCGACGATGCGGTCGATGTCGCCGCTCGTCGTGGCCGCCACGAACTGCTCCACCAACCAGCGATGCTGTGCCGGCGATGCTCGAATGCGTCCGCGCGGCTCGCCCAAGCGTTGCCTCGCCCGATACACCAACTGGCGGCATGCGCCCTCACTGCGTTGAAGGGCGTCGGCGATATCGGCGTAGTCGTAGTCGAGCATCTCGTGAAGCAGGAATGAAGCGCGCTCATCCGGGCTCAACCGCTCGAGCATCAACAGAAAGGCAATGGACAAGTGCTGGGCCTTCTCCAGCTCGGTCTCGGGCGATGCCACCTCCGCAACGATGGGCTCTGTCAACCACGGCCCGACGTAGGACTCTCGTTCCACTTTCAAGGTCCGCAGGCGGTCGATGCACCAGCGCGTCGTCACGCTCACCAGCCACGCTTCCGGCGAGCGCACGCGGCTGGTTTCGGCCTGACGCCACTTGAGGTAGACCTCCTGCACGGCGTCTTCAGCCTCCTGCCGTGTTCCCAACATCCGGTAAGCAATACCGAACAGGCGTGACCGAAGGTTCAAAAAAGTCTGGGTATCCGTCATCGCAGTGAACAGTCGTGGACGGTGACTCGGCACGCGGTGGTGACGAAACCGGAACCTCAAACGTCTTGTTCGATGAGGCTCATCGCCGAGGGGTTTCACGATGTATAGCGACTTCGATCAACCATTGACGTGGGAAGGAAATATGCTTGAGCACACCAGCACAGATGAACAGCGCATTCTCGTCACGGGCGGTACCGGCCATCTCGGCCGTGACATCGTGGGCCAACTGCTGGCCCGGGGCAAACAGGTACGAGTCTTGGCCAGGCTGCCGGGCGACGACCCACGGGTCGAATGGACCCGCGGTGATCTTGCGACGGGCGCCGGCTTGCGCGAAGCGCTTCATGGCGTGACCACCGTCATCAACGCTGCGACCTTCTCTCCGATCGCCCAGCGCGGCCGGATCCGACTGGTGGACTTCTTCACCACGCCTTCAGCGGTGGACGTGGGCGGAACGGGGCGGCTGCTGCATGAATGCCGGAATGCCGGGGTGCAGCATTTTCTGCACGTGTCCATCGTCGGCCTCAGCGAGGCTGCTTCGCTTCCTTATAGCAAGGTGAAGCTACAAGGCGAAACACTGGTTCGGCAATCGGATGTTCCGTGGTCCGTGGTGCGCGCCGGCCCGTTTTATTACCTGCTGGCGCGTCTCTTTGCCAGCATACGATGGATGCCTTGGTGGATCGTTCCCAACGTCATCATGGACGCGGTGGACACCGCCGATGTCGCGTCGTATCTCATCGAGTGCGTCGACGACGGCAGGCGCGGTGTGCGTGACGAGATCGGCGGGCCGTCAGCACTGCAGCTCTCGGAGCTTGCCCGCCAATATCTGCAAGCACGCCGACTGAACAAGCGCGTGGTCGGCTTCGATGTCGCCCCACAGACGGCGGTCCGGCTGGGCTTTGCCGAAGCGCACGGCCGCAAGGGGACCGCTGCCTGGCGTGAATGGCTCGCCGCCAACATCGACGAACCCAAAGGCAGGGTCAGGCGAGCGCCACTGCCTGCAACCGCATTCACTCCCGATGAAAGAGGCGCAAATTGACTACCAACCCACTCGACACCTGGCATCGCATCGTCGTTACTCAAGATCCGAGCGGTCTGCGAGACCTGCTCGCCGACGACGTGGTGTTCCACTCTCCCGTCGTCCACTCGCCGCAACGCGGCAAGGAACTCGCGACGCGTTACCTGGACGCCGCGCTGCACGTGTTCTTCAACCCGACCTTCCACGTCGTTCGCAAGCTCTTCGGCGAGAAGGACGCGATGCTTGAGTTCGAGAGCGACATCGATGGCGTGACCATCAACGCGGTGGACATCGTCAAATGGAATGCCGCTGGCCAGATCGTCGACTTCAAGGTGATGGTCAGGCCACTGAAGGCGATCGGCGTGGTGCAGCAGAAGATGACGGCGAGGCTTCTGGCGGGCAAGTGACGGACTCGTTGGGGACGCTCGATCGCCTTCGCAGAATTGCAGCTGACTCCATCGCCGTCCTTGACCCGAACGTATCGGGGTAGGCATGATTCAGTATCGCCGCCACCCAATTCGGGGACGGGCTCAAGATGCTGGGAGGTGGGACATGATTGGGCGTCGTCGAATCATCTCTGGCCTCGCGTGTGCCCTTGGGACGACGGCGCTGGCCCAGGTTCCGGGGCGGACGTATCACATCGCCTGGTTCGGATACACGGCAAAGAACACTGCGGACGAGGACCGGTACTTGGCGGCGTTCATCAATCGACTGGTTGAGCTCGGCTTCGTGGAAGGTAGGAACCTGACAATCGATTGGCGCTACGCGGAGGGAAAGAATGAACGCTACGCGGAGTTCGCTGCAGAGATGCGGGACAAGGGTGTCGACCTGGTCGTTACCGGCACTTCGACGGCGGCACACGCCGTGGTCGAGGCAAGCCGTAACATCCCAGTAGTCACGTTCGGAATCTTCGACCCGCTGCATACGGGTCTGGTCGAGAGCTTCGCACATCCGGGCGGCCAGGTCACTGGGATTTCAAACTTCAACTCCGACCTCATGCCAAAGCGAGTCGAGCTGTTCAAGGCCGCGGTCCCCACCGTCTCCAAGATCGCATTGGCCCGATGCCCGGAATGCGGGCGGCTGTCGGGCCTCAGCAGCGCAAGTATTGATGCGGCTTTCGAGAGCTACCGTGAAAGCGCGCGATCGGTTGGAGTCACCCTCATCCCCCTGGACATCAACGCGTCCGCAGATTTCTCGGCGGCGGTCGCGTTGATCGAGAGGCAACGAGCCGACGGAGTACTCCTGGGACCCAACCAGATCAACGCGAAGCTGCAGGATGACTGGCTTGCCTTCGAGGCAGCGAATCGGGTGCCTGTGATGGCAGGCAATCGCTTTGGAGCTCTCCTGTCATACGGCCCGGACTATGCGGCGATCTTCCGACGCGTGGCGGAGATCGGGGTGCAGATACTCAATGGCGCAAAGCCCGGCGACCTGCCGATGGAGCTGCCAACGAAGGTTGAGTTCGTTGTCAATCTGAAGGTTGCCAGAACCATTGGCTTGACCATCCCGCAGAGCGCGCTCCTTCGGGCCGACCAGGTCATATCGTGAGTCTCTCGTTGAGGCATGCTGTGCCGAAACCTGTTCCACTTGAGGAATCTGCTTCCCCCTAAGAGGTCGCACCATGAGACATGCCTCCGCCGACCATGACCAGCTGGAGCGACTTGCTCGCCGTCGCGCCAGCGCCAAGATGGGTTGGTACATCCATGCGTTCGTGTACGTTCTGGTGAACCTGCTCCTCATTCTGTTGGCTTCCTCGCGCGGGCAGAACTGGTATGTGTACCCGCTCCTCGGCTGGGGCCTGGGGCTCCTGATACACGGCGCGGTGGTATTCCTTGTCGCGCCGGGCGGGGGCCTCTACGAGCGGGTGCTTGAGCGCGAGCGCAAGTCGCTGCGGGGCGGTGACCGTCGGTGACCCCCACACTGCCGTGAACTACGCCGACGGTCTGATGTTCTGGTTCAGGCGAAAGAAGTTGGCTGGATCGTACTTGGCCTTGAGCGCAGCGAGGCGTGCGTAGTTTTCGCCATAGGCGGCGCGCACGCGATCCTCGCCCTCATCGCCGAGGTTGTTCGCATAGACACCTCCCGTCGAGAAAGGCTTGACGGCGTTCCAAATGTCGCGTGCCCACCGGACGGCCGGACCCTCCTCGGATGGCGCATCCCAGATTGAAATGGGAAAGCAGTCGTAGCGCGCATCGCGATTCGCGTAGGGCGTTGCCGAGGCGGCGACGCGAGCGATGGCGCCGCCGACGTGCTGGAACACCACGAGCGAGGTCGTCGAGGGCGCACGCGCGTAGACATCGAGCAGCGTGTCGATCGCCGCGTCGGTGAGTGAGTGCAGAAACTGCGCCTTCCAGTAGTAGCTGCGTCCTCGCGGAAAGAGACTGTCGCCGCCTGACTGAATCTGAAGGTAGGGAACGGGCGTCAGCTGGCTTTCGACCGAAGAGCCGTGCGCCAGGAGCGGACGCATGATGCGCTCGCCGATCTCGTTCGGGCCGCAGTAGCAGGCCGAGATGTTGAAGAAGCGCTCGCCCGACGCATTCGTGACGAGGGCCGCGTCCACACTGAGTTCGTCCGGGGCCTGGGCGCAGAAATCGTCGTAGAAACGCATCGCATCGCGCGCGCGGGGGTAGGGGTGGAGGGCGGTGTACATCAGCAGCGCTGGCCCGACCGGGTGGAGTTGGTATTCGAAAGTCGTGACGATGCCGAAATTGCCCCCGCCACCGTGCAATCCCCAGAACAGGTCCGCATTCTCGGTGGCGCTTGCCCTCAGCAAGCGGCCATCCGCCAGCACGACCTCCGCGGCGAGCAGGTTGTCGCAGGCCAGGCCGTGTTTGCGGCCGAGCTTGCCGAAACCGCCGCCCAGCGTCAGCCCGGCAATGCCCGTGTCGCTATTGACGCCCATCGTGGTTGCCAATCCATGGGCCTGCGTGGCGGCATCGAACTCGCCCAGGCTGAGGCCGGCCTCGGCGCGGGCCACGCAACGTTCCGGGTCGACAGAAACGCGTTTCATGCGAGACAGATCGATCACGATCCCATCGTCGCAGACCGACAGGCCCGCCACATTGTGTCCGCCGCTGCGGACCGCCACGAGATGGTTGCCCGATCGCGCGAACGCCACGGCTTCGATGACATCGGCGGTGCTGGCGCAGTAGACAACCATGGCCGGACGCTTGTCGACGGCGCCGTTCCAGACCGCGCGCGCTTCCTCGTATCCGGGATCGTCCGGGAGGACCACTTTGCCATGCAGCTTGCGCCGCAAGGTGTCGAGATCGGACGTGGACTGACCGGCCCCGAGGCGGTTGCCTGAATGATGAGTGTCCATTCTTACCCCCATGTTTTCGGGCTGATCGGTGCCAACCCATCTGACAGGGAACATGCTGTCACACGCTGCTGCGCACGGCAAAATCAAAGAACTCAGCTGCAGGTGAGGAAAACTCATCCACGTCACGTCCATGAGAAAGCTGCCCCCTCTGCGATCGCTCCAGGCCTTCGAGGCTGCCGCCAGGCTTGGCAGCTTCAAGGCGGCGGCCGCCGAACTCCATGTGACGTCTACAGCCATCAGCCATCAGATCCGGCTCCTGGAAGAGACCTGCGGGCACAGGCTGTTCCAGCGCCATCCGCGACCTCTGGTGCTCACGGGCGCGGGGGCGAGGTTGTTCCCGGCGCTGCGTGATGGCTTCGATGCGCTTGTGAGTGCGGTGGCCTCGATTTCAGAGTCCGGCGCGCCCGTACCACTGCGCGTGACCAGCCCCAATGCGTTTGCGAGCCGATGGCTGGTTCCGCGCCTGCCTGCGTGGCGGGAGCGATATCCGGACATTCCGCTCGAGATCATCGGAACGGATGCGGTCCTGGATCTTCGATCCGGCGACGCCGATGTGGCGATCCGCTACGCCCGGACCATGCCGACCGGGTTTGTCGTTCAGGAGATCTGTCGGGACATGTTCTATCCGGTCTGCAGTCCGGCGCTGCTGGCGAAGGATGGACAGGCCATCGAGCGCGCCTCGGATCTGCTGCGTTTTCCCCTGATTCACTTCGACTGGATGACCCGGGATCCGCAGGCGCCCACCTGGCGGCAATGGCTGGCGACCGCAGGCCTGATCGATCCCGACCTGGCGGTGATCGACAAGACGTGGGCGATCAGCTTTCGGGAGGAACTGCATGCGATCGACGCCGTGGTTGCGGGGCAGGGGATCGCGATCTGCAGCGATGTGGTGGTGGGGCGTGAATTGAATTCCGGGGCGCTGGTCAAGGCGCACCCGCTGTCGCTGCCGGGATATGGCTTTTACGTCGTCACCATGGCCCGTCATTTGCGGCAAGCAGAGATCGAGGCGTTTGCGACCTGGATGGGGACGGCAGACTGAGCGGAGCCTGCGGCCCACGCAAACTTCCGTGCCCCGTGTGCGCGGCGGCTCGGGCGCGCTAAGCCTCGACCAGCGCGAGCACGCGCAACGGACTGCCCGAGCCTTCCTGGATCTTCAGCGGCGCCGACACGATCAGCGCCCCGGTGGGAGGAAGCTGATCCAGATTCTTCAGGCACTGAAGCCCATATCGGTTGGCGCCATGCATCAGCGTGTGGCAGGGGTAGGCCAGCGGCCAGCCGTACGACTGGCCGGCATCCGTGTTGATGGTCTCGACGCCGAACCCATGCACGTTCCGCTCGCGGATCAGCCACTCGACCGCCGCCTGGGTCGGGCCCGGCGTGTGCGCGCCGTCTTCGCGCATGTTGACGAAGGCGGCCGGGTCGCCGAGCCGCTTGGACCAGTCGGTGCGGAACAGTACCCAGGCACCTTCGGGAATGCGGCCATGGGTGGATTCCCAGGCTTCGAGGAACTCGACGGTGAGCAGCCAGTCGGGGTTGTCCGCGACCTCCGCGCTGGCGTCGATGACCACGGCGGGCGCGATGAAGTTGTCGGGCGCGATGGTGTCGACGGTATTGCGCGGGTGGTCCTTGCCCGTGACCCAGTGCGCGGGCGCATCGAAATGCGTGCCGGTGTGCTCGCCGCATGAAAAGTTGTTCCAGTACCAGCCCGGGCCGGCTTCGTCGTAATGGGAGATGCGCTCCATCTTGAACGGGGAGACCTGGCCGAACTGCGGCGGCAGTTGCAAGGCGGGGAAGTCTTCGCTCAAGGTGTGCGTCAGGTCGATCGTGCGAACCGTCTGGTTGCGCATGGCCTGGGCCAGTTCGGTCAGGATAGTCATCGGTGGGTCCTGTGAAGAGAAATGGAGATTAAACGCTGCGCCGCGCGGTCACTTCAAGCTCGACCTTCGCGCCTTCCACGGCCAGGGCGCTGCAGAGCGTGGTGTTCGCCGGGCGGTTGCTGCCCAGGCGGCGCCGCAGCACCTGGCTGACGGCCACCACGTCGCCACGGTCCGGGATGTAGACGCGCACGCGGACCACGTCGGCCAGGCTTGAATGCGCCTGCGAGAGGGCGCTCTCGATCGTGTCGAGCGCGACCTCGCATTGCTGCTCCGCCGTCGCAGGAAACTCGCCGGTCGCAAAGTCCTGCCCCAGCGTGCCGGAGACGAAGACCCATTCGCCGTCGACCACCGCGCGCGAGTAGCCGGCCAGTTCTTCCCAGCGCGAGCCGCTCTGGATGAATTCGCGTCCCATGTTCGACGCGTTCGTCATTGCGCCTTGAAGCCCGACTCGCGAATCACCTTGCTCCAGTTGCGGTTGGTGTCGACCACCCATTGCGCGACCTCACGGGCCGGCGCCGGATCAACCTCGTTGCCCATCTTCGCAAGGCGTTCCTGCAGTTCGGGCTCCGCCAGCACGGTCTTCATCGCCTGGTCGAAGGTCTCGACGAATTCCGGCGACATGCCCTTCGGTCCGAAGAAGGCCAGCCAGGGATTCTTGTCGATGCCGCTGAACCCGAGTTCTCGGAAGGTCGGGATTTCCGGTGCGGTCTTGCTGCGCTCCTGGCCCGAGCTGGCCAGGATGTGGACCTTGCCGTTGCGGTGGTATTCGATCAGCTCGGTCATCGAGGCGATGCCGATCGGGATCTGGCCGGCGAGCAGGTCCTGCACCATGGGCGCGCCGCCCTTGTAGGGCACCGAGTTCATCGTGACGCCGAAGGACTTGCCGATGATGTGGCCGATGAACTGCGGCACGCTGCCTGCGGCTGGCACGCCGTAGTTGGCCTCGGTCGGATGCGCCTTCACCCAGGCGCGGAGTTCGGCCATGTCCCTGACGCCGGTGGAGGCGCTGACGGCGAGCACGTTGTAGTAGCCCGCCACGCCAGCCAGCGCGGTGAAGTCGTTCACCGGGTCGTAGCCGGCGGCGGCGACCGTCAGAGGAATGATCACCTGCGTGTGGTCGATCGACAGCATGATCGTCGAGCCGTCCGGCGGCGCGGCCTTGAGCAACTGCGCGGCAATCTGCCCCCCGGCGCCGGGCTTGTTGTCGACGATGAAGACCTGGCCGTTCATGGCCTTGCCGAGCTTGTCGACGATGGCGCGTGCCACCACGTCCGTGGCGCCGCCCGGAGGAAACCCCACCAGCACGCGGATCGGACCGGTGTAGGGCTTCGTGGCGGCGAACAATGGCGACGAGAGCGCGGGCGCGAGCAGGGCGGCGGTGAATGCCTGGCCGAAGTGACGTCGGTTCATGGTTTTTTCCTCGTGGTGGTTTTCGGAGAACTGGCGGGTGCTATCCGTGGTGCTTCTGCAGATCCAGCCGAGCCTGGATCAACAGCACTTCGACTTCGTGGCAGCGCACGAGGCGCAGCCACCGGTCATCGTCCATGCCGGGTGTGCGTGACGCGAGCAGGCTGATTCGGCAGCAATCGTTGCCTTGGGCGAAGGCGGTGCCGGGTTCGACCACGGCGCTGATGCGCGGGCTCAACGCTTCCGGCGAGCCGCCCACGTGGTACACGACCGTGAGGCGCGCCGCGTCGGCAACGGGACGCACCCAGCTCGGCTGATCGTCGAACAGGGAGTGGCCCTGCACCACGCCGTCGCCGACGGACCGCGTCTGCCAGCACCCCATTGCCCATTGCCCGAGTTGAAGGCCGTCGGCAAGAAAGGCCAAGGCGACATCCGCGGACACCCGGCACACGATCGAGGCGCGATGCGACGGCAAGGAAAGCGTCGACATTGGGGACATCAGCGTGTCAGGCGCGCCAGTTCGCGCAGGGCGCCGACAACGTCGTCGGCGGTGTTGTAGAAGTGCGGGGCGATGCGAATGACGTCGTTGCGCGCCGAGACGACGTAGCCGGCTTGCAGCATCTGTGCCTCGACCTGCGCGGCATTCGGGATGCGGACCGCCGTATTGGCGCCCTTGGCGGAAGGCGTCGCCGGGCTGGCCACCGACAATCCCAGGCGTGCGGCTTCTTCGAGCGCGACCTCGGACAGTTGCGCCAGGTACGCCTCGATGGCGGGCACGCCGATCTCGTTGAGCAGGCCGATGCTGGCGCGCGCCACGCTGGCGCACATCATGGGCGGCGTGCCCGTGTTGAAGCGCTGGGCGCCGGCGGCGAAATCCAGCTTGCCGGGGTCGAACTCGAAGGGGTTCACGCGGCCGAACCAGCCGGTGACCGTGGGCGTGAGGTGCCGCGCGAGTTCGGGCCGCACATAGAGGAAGGCGATGCCCGGAATCCCGAGCAGGTACTTCTGTGCGCCGGCGGCGAGGATGTCGATATCCTGCGCGCGGACGTCGATCGTGATCGACCCGGCCGACTGGTATGCGTCGACGAACTGGACGGCGCCGTGCCTGCGCGCTTCGCGGCCGGTGGCGGCGATGTCGACGATCTGGCCGTCGTAGAAGCAGGCGTGCGACACCGACACCAGCGCAGTCTGCGCGTCGATGGTTGCCGCGATGCGGCGCGTCGCATCCGTGCTGCCGGCATGGCCCTGCACGAAGCGCACCTGTGCGCCGCGAGGCTGCTGCGCCAGCCAGACGTGACAGAGCGACGGGAAGTCGAGCGTGGTGGTGACGATGTCGCGGCGATCGCCCTCGAACCGAAGCGACGAGGCGATGCTCGACGCGGCATCCGACACGCTGCCCAGCACGGCGATGTCATCAGCATCGGCATGGATCATGCGAGCGAACTCCGCGCGCGCCAGCGCCACCTGGTCCATCCAGTAGCCCCAATCGGCACCGCGCCGAATCCAGACGTCGAGGTATTCGTCGATCGCGCGCTTGACCGGCAGGCTGAGCGCGCTTTGCGAGCAACTGGACAGCTGGATCGCGTTGTCCAGGATAGGGAAGAGCTTTCGGTACGAAGAGAATGGGTGTTTCATGAACTTGCCTTGTGCGACGACAAGGCCTTGAGGCGATGAACAAGAATGCCGACACGGCAGCTTCCCCTTCGGCGTGGATCGAGGTGCCGCATTTCGGTTGGAACACACTGATCGCGGACAGTGCGCCCACGGTGTTGTTTCGCAAGGGGGAAACCCTGTATTCGCAGGGCGACCCCGTCACGCGCGTGTATGTGGTGGAGGAGGGGCGCGTGCGCCTGGTGCTGCTGTCGGAGGCCGGCCATGAGAAGCACATGGCCATCGTCGGCACGCACGGCATGGTCGGGGAGTGCAGCGCATTCCTCGATGGCCGGCACTCCGTGAGCGCCGTGGCCTCGTCGGATGTCGTCGCGCGCCAGGTCGAGCGCGCGCAGTTGCTGCAGCGCATGGAGCGCGATCCGGAATGCCTGCGCCAGGTGCTGTGGCTCATGAGCGTCAAGCTGCGTGTGCTGGCGAACCAGAACCTGCTGCTGAGCCAGGCGACGGCGGCCCAGCGGGTGATCCATCATCTGGTGCAACTGGCCGACACGTACGGCGAGGTGCAGGCGGCCGGTGTTTCGATCCGCATTTCCTTCACGCACCAGGAGATGGCCAACATCACCGGCCTCAGCCGCGTCATGACCTCGAACGTGCTGATTCAGCTTCAGGATGAGGGACTGATCGAGATGGCCAGGTCGCATTGCGTGATTCGCGATATGCAGGGGTTGAGGCGGCGTGCGCCGGGTCTGTGATGCGTTTTGAAAGGTTGTGGGCCAGTTTAGGAATGCGCCGGAACGCCGTATGTCAACGGCTTTACATCGGCTGATGTTTTTTCGCGGCCGACCTTTCGACCTTTCGACCTTTAGATCATTCGCCCCGTCGTTTCGTCCGAAAGGCGCGGCGCTTCGCCGCAATGCTGGCTTCCGCCTGCCAGCATCCGACTCTAGAGTTGGGCAGGTGCCGGCGAACGCCGTGGAAGGGGACCCTCATGAACACGCTCAATCTCGGAATCGTCAAGGTGCTKGTCCTGGGCGCCGGCAAGGTGGGGGCCACGGTGGCCGACATGGTGGCCGAGTACCACCACCTGCCCGTCACGCTCGCCGACCGCATCCATCCGCCGCACGCGCCTGGCGACCGGCTGGTGTCGCGCGCGCTCGTCGATGTCGAGAACGACACGGCACTCGCTGCGGCTCTGGCTGGCCATGACGTGGTGATCAACGCCTTGCCCTTCTATCTCGCGGCACGCGTTGCAGCCGCGGCCCGCGCCCATGATGTGCACTACTTCGACTTGACCGAAGACGTGGCCGCAACCACCGCCGTCCGTGCCATGGCCGATGGCGCGAACGCCGTGCTGATGCCGCAGAGCGGACTCGCACCCGGCGTGATCGGCATGCTGGGCGGCCACCTGGCGGGGCGCTTCGACGAACTCTACGACCTGCACCTGCGCGTCGGCGCGCTCTCGCGCCATGCGACCAACGGCCTGCGGTACAACTTCACCTGGAGCATCGATGGCGTGATCAACGAGTACTGCCAGCCGTGCGCGGCCATTGCGCAGGGCCGGCCGGTGTCGGTGCAGCCGCTCGAAGGCCACGAGACGCTGGTGCTCGACGGCGACACCTACGAAGCCTTCAACACCTCGGGCGGGCTCGGAACGCTCTCCGAGACACTGGCCGGACGAGTGCGCAACCTCGACTACAAGACGATCCGCTATCCCGGCCACCGCGATGCCATGGCTTTCCTGTTGCACGACCTGCGCCTGATCGAGCGGCGTGACCTGCTGCGGCAGGTGCTCGAACAGGCCGTGCCGCACAGCCGGGAGGACGTCGTGATCGTGTTCGCTTCGGCATCCGGCCTGCGAGGCGGACGCTTCGAGCAGGAAACCCGCATGGCGCGCATCCACGGCGGCCGGCTGCGCGGCGTGGACCGGACCGCGATCGAACTGGCGACTGCGGCCGGCGTGGTCGGCGTGTTCGAGTTGCTGCGAAATGGCCGCCTGCCGGCACGTGGATTCGTCGGACAGGAGCACGTGTCGCTCGAAGACTTCCTTGCCACCCGCGTCGGCGGCTGCTATGCCGCGCTGGGCGCACCGGGCGCCGACGCGGCACCGCCCAGCCCGCACCGCGGCACGACCTTCGCTCATACTTGGCCGCCACAGGCGCGACGCCGCGCCAGGAAGGAGCCCAGCGAATGAACGACCTGCGAAATGTCTTCGAACGGAGCGGCATCGCCGCCTCCGAACTGTCCGGTGGCACCTTGGCCGTGCGCTCGGCCGTCGAAGGCGCCGAACTGGCGCGGCTGCACGAGACACCGATGGCAACGATGCCCGACGTGATCGGGCGGTCGGCTGCCGCCTTCCGCCATTGGCGCGAAGTCCCGGCGCCGGCGCGCGGCGAGCTGGTTCGCCTGTGGGGCGAAGAGCTTCGCAAGGCGAAGGCCGACATCGGCCACATCGTGTCGATCGAGGTCGGCAAGATCGCGCAGGAAGGCCTGGGCGAAGTGCAGGAGGGCGTCGACATCTGCGAATTCGCGCTCGGCCTGTCGCGGCAGCTCTATGGCAAGACCATCGTGTCCGAGCGGCCCGGCCACCGCATCATGGAGCAGTACCACCCGCTGGGCCCGGTGGCGGTCATCACGGCATTCAACTTTCCGAGCGCGGTGTTCGCGTGGAACGCAGCCATCGCGCTGGTGTGCGGCGACCCGGTGATCTTCAAGCCGTCGGAGAAGGCGCCCTTGTCCGGGCTCGCGACGTTCAGGGCCTTGGAGCGCGCGATGGCGCGATTCGACCGCGCGCCGGAGGGACTCGCGCAGATCGTCATCGGCCGTGCGGCACAGGCGCAGGCGCTCGTCGACAGCACCGACATCGCGCTGGTGTCCGCGACCGGCTCCACGCGCATGGGCCGCGAAGTCGGTCCGCGCGTCGCCGCACGCTTCGGCCGGCGCATCCTCGAACTCGGCGGCAACAACGCGATGATCGTGACGCCCGCCGCCGATCTCGACATGGCACTGCGGGCGATCCTCTTCAGCGCGGTGGGCACTGCCGGCCAGCGCTGCACCTCGCTGCGCCGGCTCATCGTCCATCGCACCGTCAAGGACGCGCTGATCGCCAAGCTGCTGCCGGCCTATGAAAGCCTGCGCATCGGGCATCCGCTGGAGGAGGGCACGCTGGTCGGCCCGCTGATCGACGGGGCGGCGTACGACACATTGCGGCGCGCCATCGACGATGTCGAGGCGCAGGGCGGACGCATTCTCACAGGCGGTGATCGCGTGCTGGCCGAGCGCTTCCCCGAGGCCTTCTACGTGCGTCCCGCCATCGCGGAGATGCCGACGCAAACCGAACTGGTTCGCCGCGAAACCTTCGGTCCGCTGCTTTATGTGCTCAGCTACGAGGATCTCGACGCGGCGATCGCGATGCACAACGATGTTCCGCAGGGACTGTCGTCGTGCATCTTCTCGAATGACTTGCGCGAGGTCGAGCGCTTCATCTCTGCGGCCGGTTCCGACTGCGGCATGGCCAACGTCAACATCGGCCCGAGCGGCGCGGAGATCGGCGGCGCATTCGGCGGCGAGAAGGAAACCGGCGGCGACCGCGAGAGCGGGTCCGACGCGTGGAAGCAGTACATGCGGCGCACCACCAACACCATCAACTTCTCGACCGAACTGCCGCTGGCGCAGGGCATCCGGTTCGGTTGAGTTGCTCGCTACGCAGCCAGCCGCAGCGGAATCCGCCGCCGCCCGAAGCCTTTCTCGAAGGCGCCGAAGCGGCCGGCGATCGGCGTGCCGCAATGCGGGCAGATGCCGCGCTCGTCGAGTTGGCAGTCCAGCACGAGATACCAGTCGCGCCGCACCAGCGCTTCGTGGCATTGCGGGCAGAAGGTGGTGCCGCCTTCGACGTCGTGCACGTTGCCGGTGTAGACGTGGGGCAGCCCGTTGGCGAGCCCGATCGCGCGGGCTCGCTTCAGCGTGGCCGGTGGCGTCGGGGTGACGTCGAGCATCTTGTAGTCCGGATGAAATGCCGTGAAGTGCAGCGGCACATCCGGCCCGAGCCGGTCGGCGATCCAGCGCGTCATCGCATCGATCTCGGCATCGCTGTCGTTGTGACCGGGAATCAGCAGCGTGGTGATCTCGAACCAGCAGTCGGTCTCGAACCGCAGGTACTGCAGCGTGTCGAGCACCGGCGCGAGGTGGGCGCCGGTCTGCTGGAAGTAGAAGTGCTCAGTGAAGCCTTTCAGGTCGACGTTCGCCGCGTCCATGTGGTCGTAGAAAGCGCGCCGCGGCTCGGCATGCATGTAGCCCGCCGTCACCGCGACGCTGTGCAGGCCGAGCGCGTGGCAGGCGTCGGCGGTGTCCATCGCGTACTCGGCAAAGATCACGGGGTCGTTGTAGGTGAAGGCCACGCTCGCGGCGCCGCTTGCGCGCGCCGCCTCGGCGATTCGTTCGGGCGAGGCAGCGTCCATCAGCCGGTCCAGTTCGCGGCTCTTCGAGATGTCCCAGTTCTGGCAGAACTTGCAGGCGAGGTTGCAGCCCGCCGTGCCGAAGCTCAACACGCTGCTGCCGGGAAAGAAGTGGTTGAGCGGCTTCTTCTCGATCGGATCGATGCAGAAGCCCGAACTGCGCCCGTAGGCGGTGAGCACCATCGCGTCGCCCACGCGCCGGCGCACGAAGCACATCCCGCGCTGGCCTTCGTGCAGCCGGCAGTCGCGCGGGCACAGGTCGCACTGGATGCGCCCGTCGTCGAGCCGGTGCCACCAGCGGCCGGGCGTCATGGCAGCGCTTCGAAAGCGATCGAGCAGTAGCCGACCACGCGGTCGTGGGTGCCGGCGGTATCGCCCGAGTTGCGCAAGTCGAGCAGCCGAGGCGCGAGGCCCTGCCGGCGCGCGGCGACCAGCGCGCCGTTGATTGCCGTCGATCCGCAGGCCTCGTGTGGCGAGAGGCCGGCGTCGAGCCGCAGGATGCGTTCCGCGGTGGCCCGGTCGGCGACGCGGGCCTGGGCGTACGGCAGGTAGTGCGACAGGTCGGAGCTGATCACGATCACCGTCTCCGTGCCGCCCCAGAGCCGCTCCAGCACTTGCGCCACCGCCTCCGCGCCGGCGTCGCCAACCACCAGCGGCACGAGCGTGAAGTGGCCGAGCACGGCCTGGAGGAATGGCAACTGGACTTCGAGCGAATGCTCGCGCTCGTGCGCCGCGTCGTTGCGGATCACCTGCGGCAGGTCGTCGAGGCTGGCGAGCGCCTCGGCGTCAAGCGGGATGCGGCCCAGCGGTGTCTCGAAGGCCGTGGCCTCTGGGGCAGCGAGGCCGCGCACCCGCACGCGATGCGCGGGGCCAAGCAGCACGACGCGGCGGATGACGGGCTCGCGCCGCCGTCCGAGCAGGGCATACGCGCGCGCGGCGATCGGGCCGGAATATTCGTAGCCGGCGTGCGGCGCGATGAGCAGTTTCGGTGGGGGGAGTGCACCCTCGCTATCGGCAACTTCGTCCAGGTAGCCCGCGATCTGCCCGCGCAGCGCGATGGGCGCGGCGGGGTAGAACAGGCCGTCGACAGCGGCGCGGCGCACGGCAGGCATGGGCAGGACTCCTACCGTTGAATTTGAACCTTCTGCGGCTGAAAATCAACCTTGGCCGGCTTCGCCGAAGCGCCTCATCCGGGAGATCGCCATGAATGAAGAGACCTTCAATCTCAGCATCCGCAAGTTTCTCAAGATGGTCGGCGTCAGCTCACAGCGCGAGATCGAACAGGCCGTGGCGAAGGCGGTTGCGGCGGGGGCGGTCGCCGGCAACGCCGCCTTGCCGGCCAGGATGACTTTGGAGATCCCGGGCCTCCAGCTGAAGATCGGGTTCGACGGCGAGATTCGGCTGGACTGAGATCTCCCCCAGCCTCGCCCACTTCGTGTGGCTCGGGCACCCCCTCTCCGGGGGCAACCCTGGCGGCCCGGCGAAGCCGGTTCCGCGGGGTTTCTGGAGTGGGCTGAGCCGCCCCGTCAGGCTGCCTGAGGCGGTGGCGCCACGGCGCTGCGGCGGTCGATCTTGCGGCTGAGGACCACCGAGGTGTGCGTGTGCTGGATGCCTTCGATCAGGCCAATGCGGTCGAGCAGCGCGTCGAGCTGCTCGTTGCTCTCGCAGCGCAGGAACACCATGTAGTCGTACGGGCCACTGACGGCTGAAAGCTCCTCGACTTCGGGCAGGCGTTCGAGCGCGCGGACGACGGCGGCGCCAGTCTTCGGTGCAACGACGAGGCCGCAATAGGCGCGCACCGCCGCCTGTTCGAGCCGCTGGCCGAGTCGCACACCGTAGCCTGAGATCACGCCTTCGCGCTCGAGCCGCGCAATACGGGCGACGACCGTGGTGCGTGCCAACTTGAGCTTGCGCGCCAGCGTCGCCGCCGGCTCGCGTGCGTTGGCCTGGAGCAGGCTCAGCAGATGGCGGTCGGTGTCGTCCAAGACGGATGCAGCTTCAGTCCACTTCGGCGATCAGCTCGATCTCGACGCAGGCGCCCATCGGGACCTGCGCGACGCCGAAGGCGCTGCGGGCGTGGGCACCTTTTTCGCTGCCGAAGACTTCGGCGAGCAATTCGCTGGCGCCATTGGTCACGAGGTGCTGCTCGGTGTAGGTGCCGACCGAGTTGACCAGGCTCATGACCTTGACGACGCGCTTGATCTTGTTGAG
The DNA here is from genome assembly GCF_056397705.1 of Variovorax sp. 05L425. Taxonomy (NCBI): domain Bacteria; kingdom Pseudomonadati; phylum Pseudomonadota; class Betaproteobacteria; order Burkholderiales; family Comamonadaceae; genus Variovorax; species Variovorax sp. 05L425. Next base: position 30,943 of record NZ_JBFTNY010000010.1, read on the forward strand.
ATCGCCCACTGCGGCGTGCAGCGTGCCGAGGAGGTCGATCGCGATGGCGCGAGCGGCCTGCTTGCCTTCGTCCGTCGTCATCGTGGCGCCGAGCTGGCCGACCCACGGCTTGCCGTCCTTCCGCGCAATGTGGCCCGAGAGGAAGACCAGCTTGCCGGTCTGCACGAAAGGCACGTAGGCCGCGGCCGGGACCGAGACGGGCGGCAGGGTGATGCCGAGGCTGGAGAGTTTGTCGTAGATGCTCATCAAGGCTCCTGGTTCTGGGATTGCGTTTGCGATTGCGTTTGTGTTTGTGATTGCGTCTGCGTCTGCGTCTGCCTCTGCGCGACTTGCACCGCTTCGTCCCGGCGCTCCTCCAGCGGCAGCACCGTGACACCAACGTGCAGGGTATGCCGCGCGCCGCCGTGCAGCACGCCGCGCATCGGCGACACGTCGGAGTAGTCGCGGCCGATGGCCAGCGTCACGTAGTCTTCGCCGGGCTGGCGGCCGTTGGTCGGATCGAAGTCAGCCCAATCGCCCGGGCCGTCCTCGCCGGGCAAATAGACCGATACCCAGGCGTGCGACGCGTCGGCGCCGACCAGGCGGGGCTCGCCGGGCGGCGGCTGTGTGAGCAGATAGCCGCTCACGTAGCGCGCGGGCAAGCCCATGGTGCGCAGGCAGGCGATCATGATGTGCGCGAAGTCCTGGCACACGCCCTTGCGCTGCGCGAGCGCCTCGATGGCCGGCGTGCTGATCTCGGTGCTGTCGGCGTCGTAGGTGAAGTCGCGGAACATGCGCATCGTCAGGTCCATCGCGGCGTCGAAGGCCGGACGGCCGGCCGCGAAGCTGGCGCGCGCGTAGGCGGCAAAGTCGTCATGGCGCGGCACGTAGCGCGAGGGGAAGACGAATTCCGCCGCGGGGTCGTAGCTCGAACCCTTCACGTAGCGGAAGCGCTCGCGTACTTCTTCCCATGGCAGGTCGCGCGCCACGGCGGACGACAGCAGCGGCTCCGAAGTCTCGACCACGCTCTCGGCCGTGACGACGAGTTCCTCGTGCGTGGATTCGAGTGCGAAGAAGGCGCGCGTGTTGCCGTAGACATCGGGCGACTCGCTGCTTTGCGCAGGCGTCGGGCTGATGGTCAGCGCGTGGCTCACCAGCCGCTGCGATGCCGTGCTCATGGGCTTCAGGTGCGCGAGGTGCTGCGCCGTCTCCACCGGCGGGGTGTAGTCGTAGCGCGTCGAATGCGTAACGTGCAGCAGCATGGTCAGGCTCCCACCGACCTGAGTGATTCGGACGTGAGCGTGAAGTAACGCGTGCCGATCGCGTCCGACACGTGGTAAGCGGCCGTCTCGCAGGCGGTGAACAAGTGGACGAGCGCAGGATACTGCGCATCGGGCCCGGCTTCGCACAGACGTTCCAGCGTCCACTCGTCGGGATCGGGCAGTTCGTAGGACAGGGCGGTGAGCCTGTCGGGCGCGCTGCCCGCCAGCTTGGCGATGCGCTTGCGCAGTGTTTGCGCGACCCAGCACAGCGAGCGCGGGTTGTCGCCGTCGAGCACCAGCAGGTCGACCAGCGTCGCCACGTCGCGGCGCTGCTGGTAGCGGGCGTGGAAGGTAATCGTGCTGTCGAACACCGCCACCATGGCCTCGAACCCGCTCACCTCATGCACCGAGCCGTGCTCGAAGCCGGCCGTGAGCGCGCTGCAAAGGAAGGCCAGGCGCTCGATGTGCCGCCCGATGGACAGCAGGCGCCACGCATCGTCGCGCGTCATGCGGTCGGTCTGGGCGCCGGTCATGGCGGACAGTGCGCTGCTTGCCGATTCGAGCAGGCGCAGCGCGGCGCTGGTCTCGTAGCCGGCTTCGCCTTTTTCGCCGGCTTGCTCGGCGCTGCGGCGGAGGAAGTCGGTCTCCGCACGCACGATCTGGTTCCAGTGGTCCTGCGACAGCCGTTCGCGCACCGCGGCGGCGGACTGGCGGATGCAGCGCAGGCTGTAGCCCACGCTGCCGCCGTGGTCGACGTCGCCCAGTTCCGCGATGAGTGCACGTTCGAACACGCGGCGCGACTTGGGCAGGCTCGGCACTTCGCGCGGCACCAGCGAATTGCGCAGCGCCAGTTGGTGCAGCCAGACCAGCAACGCGTGGGAGGATGCGTCCTCGCCGCCGAGCAGATCGAGCGTGACGCGCGCGAGTCGCACCGCGTTTTCGGCGCGCTCGGTGTAGCGGCCCAGCCAGAACATGTTTTCCGCTGCACGGCTGGTAACCGGCGCGCGGTGCCGCGCCAGCGAGGCCGGCGTGGCGTGGGGGTGCAGCCGGGTGGTCCGATCGACTTCGCCCGGCGTCTGCACCCACACGTCGGCGCTGCTGCCGCCGCGCTGCATCGAGGCGATCTGCGCATCGCGCCCCGCCAGGCGGGCGAGGCCGCCGGGCAGCACGCGCCAGGAACGCGGCCCGTCGCTGATCGCGAAGACGCGCAGCAGGACCGAGCGTGGTGCGATGTGGCCGCGACCGAGGTCCTGCGTCCAGGTCGGCATCTGCGAGAGCGGGAGGTAGCTCTGCACCGTGTGCTCATCGCCCTGGCGCACGATGCGGCCCGCCCATTCGTCGAGGTCGCGGCGCCCCATGTGGCGTCCGAGCACTGCATCGAAGCTGGCGTGCGAGTCTTCGCCGGTATAGGTGGACTTGATGGCGCAGTCGGCCAGTTGCGGCAACACCGCTTCCATGGCGGCGCGCTCGCCGCACCACCAGGTAGGCAGCGCGGGGAGTTGCAGCTTTTCGCCGATGAGGCGGCGCGCGAGAGCGGGCAGGAAGCCGAGCAGCGCCGGCGATTCCAGAAAGGCCGACCCGGGCATGTTGGCGACCAGCACGTTGCCGGCGCGGATCGCCTGCAGCAAGCCCGGCACGCCGAGCGTCGAATCGGGCCGCAATTCCAGCGGATCGAGAAACTGGTCGTCGAGCCGCTTGATGAGCCCGTGCACCGGCCGCAGGCCCTGCAGCGTCTTGAGGTAGAGCCGCTGGTCGCGCACCGTCAGGTCATTGCCTTCGACCAGCGTGACGCCGAGGTAGCGCGACAGGTAGGCGTGCTCGAAATAGGTTTCGTTGTAGGGCCCGGGCGTCAGCAGCGCGATGTGCGGCGGCTGCCCGGCGGGGCACATGCCTTGCAAGCCTTCCATCATCGCGTTGTAGGTTGCGGCGAGGCGCTGCACCTGCAGGCTCTCGAAAGCCTGCGGAAACTGGCGCGTGATCGCTAGGCGGTTTTCGAGCAGGTAACCGAGGCCCGAAGGCGCCTGCGTGCGCTGCGAGACCACCCACCAGTTGCCGTCGGGTCCGCGCGCCAGGTCGAAGCCGGCGATGTGCAGCCAGGTGTCGCCGGGCGGCTTGACGCCGTGCATCGCGCGCAGATAGCCGGGATGCCCCTGCACCAGTGCGGGCGGCAGCAGGCCTTCGGCCAGCAACTGCTGAGGCCCGTAGACATCGGCCATCACGCGATCGAGCACACGCACGCGCTGCTGCACCCCGGCCTCGATCTGCGCCCAGCTTTCGGGCGAGACGATCAGCGGGAACAGGTCGAGCGACCAGGGCCTCTGAGGGCCGTCGGTATCGGCATAGACGTTGTAGGTGACGCCGTTGTCGCGGATCTGCCGCTCCAGGCTGATGGCGCGCCGCGGCAGGTCGTCGAAGCCGCCAGGGCCGAGATGCTCGAAGAAATCGGTCCAGCCCGGGGCCAGGGGGGCTTGCTCGCGGGGCGCGCCGTCGTCCTGTTCGGCGACGCGCGCAGCGGGTGGAACAGATGCGGCATCGTGAAGCGGCGCGGGCTGCGACGACGCGCCGAGGCGCGAAGCGCTCTGCGGCGAGGCGGCACCGCGCAACTCGTCGAAATGGCCCGGCAAGGCCGGGGGAGCGAGCGCCGAGGCCAGGTCGGCAGGCGCCTCCATCGCTTGCGCGTCGAAGAGGGATTCGTTCAGTGGGTCCACGGTGTCATTGTCACTCGCCCCCAGGTTGCCCGCACTTCGTGTCGGGCGCCCACCCCCTGCCGGGGGCAATACCGGCGGCCCGGCGAAGTCGGTTCCGCGGTATTCCTGGGCTTAGCGGCGCAGGTCCAGCGTGAAGGGGAACTCGCGGCTGCCGGCGATTTCGATGGTTGCCGGCGGGGTGGTGAGCAATCCGGGTGTGTGTCCCATGCGTGAGAAGCGCGAGTGGCGACGGCTCTCGGCCTCGTAGGCGTTGACGGGGAAGGTGTCGTAGTTGCGGCCGCCCGGGTGCGCCACGAAATACTGGCAGCCGCCCAGCGAGCGCTTCATCCAGGTGTCGACCAGGTCGAAGGTCAGCGGGGCGTGGGCGCCGATGCTCGGATGCAGCGCCGAGGGCGGATTCCACGCCTTGTAGCGCACGCCGGCAACGAACTCGCCCGTGGTGCCGGTGGGTTGCAGCGGCAGCACCTTGCCGTTGACAGTGACGACATGCCGGCTCTCGTTGAGCCCGGTGACGCGCACTTCGATGCGTTCGAGCGACGAGTCGACATAGCGCACGGTGCCGCCCGCCGAGCCTTCCTCGCCCATCACATGCCACGGCTCCAGCGCGTTGCGCAATGACAGCTCGATGCCCATGGCCTGCACCTGGCCGACCAGCGGGAAGCGGAACTCGAAATGCGGCGCGAACCAGTTGGGGTCGAAGGCAAAGCCCGCCTGCCGCATTTCGCTGATGACGTCGTCGAAGTCCATCTTCACGAAGGTCGGCAGCAGGAAGCGGTCATGCAACTCGGTGCCCCAGCGGGTGGCCGGCGCAGCGTAGGGCGCGTCCCAGAAGCGGGCGATGAACGCGCGCAGCAGCAGTTGCTGCGCGATGCTCATGCGCGCATGCGGCGGCATCTCGAAGGCGCGCAGTTCGAGCAGGCCCAGCCGGCCGGTGCTGGAGTCCGGCGAGTAGAGCTTGTCGATGCAGAACTCGCTGCGGTGCGTATTGCCGGTGACGTCGACGAGGATGTTGCGCAGCGTGCGGTCAACGAGCCAGGCGGGCATGTTCTGCCCGTAGATCTCGCGGTTGCGCGCGATTTCCTTCAGCGCGATCTCGAGCTCGTAGACCTGGTCGTTGCGCGCCTCGTCGACGCGCGGCGCCTGGCTGGTCGGGCCGATGAACATGCCCGAGAACAGGTAGCTCAGCGACGGGTGGTTGTGCCAGTAGAGCAGCAAGCTGGCGAGCAGCTCGGGCCGTCGCAGGAAGGGGCTGTCCGTCGGCACCGCGCCGCCCAGCACGAAGTGGTTGCCGCCGCCGGTGCCGGTGTGGCGGCCGTCGGTCATGAACTTCTCGGCCGACAGGCGCGTCTCGAAGGCCGCGTTGTAGAGGAACTCCGTGTGGTCGACCAGTTCGCCCCAGTTGTGCGCCGGATGGATGTTGACTTCGATCACGCCCGGATCGGGTGTGACCTGCAGCATCTTCAATCGCGGATCGCGCGGCGGCGGGTAGCCCTCCATCACGATCTTCACGCCGAGTTGTTCGGTCGTGGCTTCGACGGCCGCGACGAGATCGAGGTAGTCCTCCAGGCGCGCGAGCGGCGGCATGAAGACATAGAGCACGCCCGAGCTGTCGCCGACCTTCTCGGCCGCCGGACCGTTGGCGCGGCGCGGGTCGCGCACTTCCACGCACAGCGCGGTGCGCGTGACCCAGTGGGCCGATTCGCCGCGACGCGGATGACGTGCAATGGTGGGATCCTGCGTCGCGTCGGCGTGTTCACCGCCATCGCCGCCTTCACCGCCCGGCGTCTGCATGCGCACCGTGGCTGGCGTGGCCTGAGGATTGCCGAAGGCGTAGGGCACGGCGCCGCGGTCTGCGTCCGGCCCCGCGGGTGCGCTCGCATAGCGCGCGCGGTAATCAGCGGCGGTGGGCAGGCTGCCGCGCGGCGCGGTCGGATCGCGCTCGACGAGGTAGGGGTAGTCGCCCTTGCTGGCCCAGGGCTGGGAATCGAGCGGGAGGCGATAACCCATCGGCGAATCGCCGGGGATCAGGTACATGCGGTCATCGCGCAGGAACCAGGGGCCGGTCTTCCATCCCGGGCCAGCCAGTGCGGGCGCATCGGCGTCGGCGTTCGAGGCCTCGATGGGCAGCATGTAGCCGATCACGGCATCGAGCTTCTGGGTGAACACGCGGCGCAGGCGCACGCGTTCCATCTCGTCGTCGAGTTTCGAGTCGAAAGGATCGACATTGACCGGCAGCCGGCGTTCGCGCCAGAGGTAGTAGTAGACGTCTTCGTAGCCGGGCTGGATGTAGCGCTCGGTCAGGCCGAGACGGTGCGCGAGCACGGTGGTGAAGCGGCGCGCGTCTTCGCTCGTGTAGTGCGTGGGGGTGCGTTCATCGGCGAAGAGTTCGGGGTTGTGCCATAGCGTCTCGCCGTCGGCGCGCCAGAAGATCGACAGCGCCCAGCGCGGCAACTGCTCGCCCGGATACCACTTGCCTTGCCCGAAGTGGAGGAAGCCGCCCTTGCCGTATTCGGCGCGCAGCTTGTGCACGAGTTCGGTGGCGTAGAAGCGTTTCGTGGGGCCGAGCGCCTCGGTGTTCCATTCGGGCGCGTCGCGGTCGGTGGTGGCGACGTAGGTCGGTTCGCCACCCATGGTGAGGCGCACGTCGCCGGCTTTCAGGCGCTTGTCGACCGCCTCGCCGAGCGCGAGCACCTCGGCCCATTGCTCTTCGGTGTAGGGCTTGGTCACGCGCGGCGATTCGTGAATGCGCGTGACGTTCATCTCGTGGCCGAACTCGACCTCGGCGTCATCCACCACGCCTTCGATCGGTGCGGCGCTCGACGGCGTCGGTGTACAGGCGAGCGGAATATGGCCTTCGCCGGCCAGCAGGCCCGACGTGGCGTCCAGCCCGATCCAGCCGGCGCCTGGGAGGTAGACCTCGCACCATGCGTGCAGGTCGGTGAAGTCAACGGTCGTGCCGCTCGGACCGTCGAGCGCTTTCACGTCCGGCGTGAGCTGGATGAGATAGCCCGACACGAAGCGCGCAGCCAACCCGCAATGGCGCAGCAGTTGCACCAGCAGCCAGCCCGAGTCACGGCACGAGCCGGAGCCGTTGGTGAGCGTCTCTTCCGGCGTCTGCACGCCGGGCTCCATGCGGATCAGGTAGTTGACGTCCTTCTGCACCTGCTGGTTGATCCCCACCAGGAAATCGATGGTGCGCTGCGTCTTGCGATCGATCTTGTCGAGGTAGGCCTGCACCAGCGGCGTGGCCTCGTCGGCGACGAGGTAGGGCGCCAATTCCTGCGCCTGTGCTTCGGTGTACTTGAAAGGGAAGTTCTCGGCCTGCGGTTCGAGGAAGAAGTCGAAGGGGTTATAGACCGCCATCTCGACCACGAGATCGACCGTGACCTTGAATTCGCGCGTCTTCTCGGGAAACACGAGCCGCGCGAGGTAGTTCGCGAACGGGTCCTGCTGCCAGTTGATGAAGTGCTGCTCGGGTTCGACCCGCAGCGAATACGAAATGACGTTGCTTCGGCAGTGCGGCGCCGGGCGCAGGCGGATCACCTGAGGCCCTAGCTGCACTGGACGGTCGTACTTGTAGTGAGTGACGTGGTGAAGTGCGGCGTGAATGGACATTCTTTTTCCGTGCGTCGAGCGTGCCTCGGGTGGCTCGCATACTAGCCCACACCGGAAGCAATTAGCGCGCCATAAAGGCGTGCCAGGGGTTTCCCGGGTTCGCCGGTGTCGGGAGGGTGTCGCTCCGCATCCGTGCTTCGACATAGGTGTTTTCGATAGTGTTGGCGTTATTGTCAACAACGACGTTGACAGTTGTGTTGTCAGAGCCTAAATTGCGCCTCATCAGCTTCCGCTCGGGGCTTGCGAGGGTCCGAGGGCGATATGCAACCAAGGAGACAACAGATGCAATCCACCACGGCTCTGCCGCAAACGGCGCTCGCCAATCCAGCCCTCCAGCCCTCCAAGGTGCGCTGGAAGATCTTCCTGATGATGTTGTTCCTGATCTCGATCAACTACATCGATCGGGCTTCGCTGTCGGTGGCCATGCCGCTGATCGCCAAGGAGTTCGACATCGGCCCGGCGGTGCAGGGCCTGCTGCTCAGCTCCTTCTTCTGGACCTATGCCTTGATGCAGATTCCGGGCGGCATGCTGGCCGACCGCTACGGCCCGCGCGTGGTGATTGCCGGCGCCACCCTGGGCTGGGGCTTTTTCCAGGCGATCGCCGCTGTTTGCACCGGCTGGGTCCCGCTGCTGCTGACGCGGCTGGGCCTCGGAGCCGCTGAAGCGCCGATCTACCCGGCTGGCGGCAAGCTCAATGGCATCTGGATGACCCAGACCGAGCGGGGCCGCGGCGCGACCTTGCTCGATGGCGGCGCACCGCTTGGCGCCGCGCTGGGCGCGATCCTCATCTCGGCCTTGATCGGCCTGCTCGGATCCTGGCGCCTCTCGTTCGTCATTGCCGGCATCGGCACCGTGCTTGCCGGCTTCTTCGCCTGGAGCTACATCCGCAACCATCCGCGGCAGCATCCTGGCGTCAATGAAGCCGAGGCAAGCTACATCGAGGCCAGCCATGCCGCCGATGCCGCCAAGGAATCGAAGGATGCGAGCGGCCGCGTGCTGGACTTCTTCCGCTACCGCTCGGTGTGGGGCATGTTCTTCGGCTGGATGTGCTTCAACGCACTGTTCTACGGCCTGCTCACCTGGATGCCGAACTACCTCTCGAAGGTGCACGGTTTCGACATCAAGCAGATGGGCGGCGCGGTGTTCATCATGTTCTTCTCGGGCTTCGTCGGCGAAATGTTCGGCGGGTGGCTCGCCGACAAGTGGCAGGCGAGCGGAGCGTCGCAAGGGAAGGTGCTTCGCACGCTGTTCGGCTTCTCGTCGATCATTGCCACCGCCTCGATCTACATGGTTTCGCAGATCACCGACCCGATCGCTGTCGTCGTCCTGTTGTCGGTGACGCTGTTCTTCCTGCGCTGGTGCGGCCTGTTCTGGTGCGTGCCGGCGATCCTCGGCACGCGCGCCCGGGTCGGCTTCCTCGGCGGCACCATGAACCTGGGCGGCAATGTGGCGGGCATCGGCGTGCCGATCGTGGTCGGCCTGATCGTGCAAGCCACAGGCTCCTACTTCCTGGCGCTGATGCTGTTCGCGGCAGCGGGTGCCGGACTGTTCGTCTGCTCGACGATGTTGATCGACTACAGCAAGAAGCTGCCGGTCTGATGATGGCTCAGCGCAAACTCATTGGCGTGCTGACGCCGTCGTCCAACACCGCGCTCGAACCGCTGACCAGCGCGATGGTCAGTGGCGTGCCTGGTGTCTCGGCGCACTTCTCGCGTTTCACCGTCACCGAAATCTCGATGCGCGATGCGTCCCTGAACCAGTTCGACGACAGCAAGATCCTCGAAGCCGCACGGTTGCTGGCCGACGCGAACGTCGACGTGATCTGCTGGAGTGGCACCTCGGCCAGCTGGCTCGGCTTCGAGAAGGACCGGGCACTGTGCGCCCGCATCACCGAGGCGACCGGCATTCCGGCCACCACCTCGGTGCTGGCGCTCAACGAACTCCTGGCGGCCCAGGGCGCGCGCACGCTGGGCCTGGTCTCGCCCTATGTCGAGGACGTGCAGCGGCGCATCGTCGCCAACTACGCCGGCATCGGCATTGACTGCGTCGCCGAGCGGCACCTCGACCTGACGGTGAACTTCTCGTTCAGCGAAGTCGGGCCCGACACGCTGCGCCGCATGCTTCGCGAGGTGGCCCGGGAGAGGCCCGACGCCATGACCATCATGTGCACCAACCTGCAAGGTGCGCAGCTGGTCGAAGAGATGGAGCGCGAACTCGGCATCCCGATCTACGACTCGGTGGCCACCGTGGTGTGGAAGGCGTTGAAGACCGTCGGCGTCGACCTGCGCAGCGTCAAGGGCTGGGGCCGGTTGTTCGACGCGCACGCCTGAACTCGAATCAGAATCCCGCAAAAGAGAAACATGACCATTCGCGAACTTGATCTGGTGGTGCGCAATGCCCGCGTCGCGACCGCCAGCGACACCTTCGATTCGGACATCGGCATCCGCGACGGCCGCATCGTGCAACTCGGCCTCGATCTGCCCGCCGGGCGGCAAGAGATCGACGCCGCCGGCCGCTACGTGACGCCGGGTGGCGTCGATGCCCACTGCCATCTCGACCAGCCGATGGAGCCGCCGGTGCGCATGGCCGACGACTTCGACACCGGCACCCGGGCCGCGGCCTGCGGCGGCACCACGACGGTGATTCCGTTCGCCGCCCAGCACAAGGGGCAGTCGCTGCGCGCCGCCGTGCAGGACTACCACCATCGCGCCGAAGGCCGTGCCCACGTCGACCACGCTTTTCACCTGATCGTCAGCGACCCGACCGAGGAGGTGCTGAAGCACGAACTGCCGCAGTTGATCGCCGAGGGCTACACCTCCTTCAAGATCTACATGACCTACGACGACCTGAAGCTCGACGACGGCCAGATCCTCGACGTGTTGTCGGTGGCGCGCGAACAGGGCGCGATGGCGATGATCCATGCCGAGAACGCCGACTGCATCGAATGGCTGACCAAGCGCCTCGAAGCCAGCGGCCGGACGGCGCCGCGCTTCCATGCACATTCGCGGCCGATGCTGGTCGAGCGCGAGGCGACGCACCGCGCGATCGCGCTGTCGGAGCTGGTCGACGTTCCGATCATGATCGTCCACGTCTCGGGCCGTGAGGCCGTCGAGCAGATCCGCTGGGCGCGCGCGCACGGCCTGAACGTGTTCGCCGAGACCTGTCCGCAGTATTTGTTCCTGACCGCCGAGGATCTCGGCATCGACGACAGCTATCAGGGCGCGCGCTGCATCTGCAGCCCGCCGCCGCGCAACCGCGACAACCAGCAGGTGATCTGGAACGGCCTGGCCGATGGGCTGTTCACGATCTTCTCGTCGGACCACGCGCCGTTCCGCTTCGACGCGCCCGAAGGCAAGAAACCCGGCGGCGAGGAGGTCGCGTTCCGTCATATCCCCAACGGAATTCCGGGCATCGAGACGCGGCTGCCGCTGCTGTTTTCGCACGGCGTGCTCGATGGTCGCATCACCATCAACCGCTTTGTCGAACTGACGTCCACCAATCCGGCCAAGGCCTACGGACTGCATCCACGCAAGGGCACGATCGCCGTGGGTGCCGACGCCGACCTGGTGGTCTGGGGTACCACGCCGCGCGCGATCCGCAATGCCGACTTGCACCATGCGGTCGACTACACGCCCTACGAGGGCATCGACGTCAAGGCCTGGCCGGCGGTGACGCTGGCGCGCGGCGAAGTCGTCTGGGACGGCGAGCGCTTCCATCCGCGGGCAGGGAAGGGGCAGTTCCTGCGCCGTGCGCAGCCGACCTTGCTGCCGGACCGCCGCCTCCGCTGAACAACGCACGCTTCGAGAGCACACCATGAACCTGCTGCTGATCAACCCCAACACTTCGCAAAGCGTTTCCGACCTGATCGCGGCCGAAGCCAGGCGTGCCGCGGCGCCCGACACGCGCATCGAAGTCCTGACCGCGCCCTTCGGCGTTGCCTACATCGAGACCCGGTTCGAGTCGCTGATCGGCGCCTACGCGACGGCCACCCTGGCGGCCGAGCATTGCGACAAACACGACGCCATCGTGGTGGCCGCATTCGGCGACCCCGGCATCGATGGGCTGCGCGAGGCGCTCGACATTCCCGTGGTCGGCCTGACCGAGGCGGCGCTCATGAGCGCCTGTTTGCTCGGCAAGCGTTTTTCGATCGTGGCGATCTCGCGCCGCATCACCGCCTGGTACCGCGAATGCGTGCAGGCCAATGGCCTGATCGACCGCATGGCGAGCATTCGCAGCCTCGACGGTCCGCTGAAGGACATCGGACGCGTGCAGGACGACCACGAGCAGCGCCTCGAAGCACTGTGCCTTTCGGCCGTCGAGGACGACGGCGCCGACGTGATCATCATCGCCGGCGCGCCGCTGGCGGGCTTGGCGCGTTCCATCAAGGACCGGATTCCGGTGCCCGTGGTCGACGGTGTGTCCAGCGCGGTCTGCCACGCGCAGACGCTGGTGTCGCTTGCGCCCGCACCGGCGCGGCGCGGCAGTTTCGCGCCGCCGCCGATCAAGCCCAACCAGGGTCTGCCGGAATCCCTGGCGCGCCTGTTGGCAGGCGGTGCCGGTCGCGCATGAAGCCGCGCGCCTGTGGCTGCAAGCCTTCGCTCGCAGCGGCACGGCTAGAATCGATTTCGATGGTCAGCAAAGCTTCCGCTCGCATTGAAAACGCTGCCGCCGCCCGCGAGCACGGCACCGATGAGATCGCGGAGAAAATCTCTTCAGCGATTCTCGAACACCGTCTGGCGCCGGGCACCAAGCTCGGCGAGGACCGCCTGGCGACGATCTTCGGCACCAACCGCGCCAAGGTGCGCGAGGTGCTGGCCCGCCTGGCGCACGAGCAGATCGTCGAACTCATTCCGCAGCGCGGCGCCTTCGTCGCAAAGCCCACCATCGAGCAGGCGCAGGATGTGTTCGAAGCACGCCGGCTGATCGAGCCCGGCGTATTGCGCCGGCTCATCGCCACGCTCGACGACGTCAAGCAGCAACGGCTGCGCCGCCATCTCGAACTCGAAGCCGAGGCGCGGCAGCGCGACGACAAGCGCGCCATCGTGCGGCTGTCGGGTGAGTTCCATGTGCTGCTGGCCGAACTGGCGGGAAACTCGGCGCTGGCCCGCACGATGCGCGAACTGTCGGCGCTGACATGCCTGATCATCTCCCTGTACGACGCACCGACCGCCACCAGTTGCCGCGCCGACGAACATGAAGAGATCGTCGACGCGGTCAAGCGCGGCAACGTCAAGCGTGCCGAGACCCTGATGCTTCAGCATCTCGATCACATCGAACAGAGCCTGAAGCTCGACGCCGACGTCGAAGAAGCCGACCTCGAAAGCATTCTGGGCTGACCCCGGCGTTGATTGTCTTTGCCGCGATGGCCGGTTCGGTGGTGGGCGCGGCGTTGCAATTGCAGCAGGCGGCGCTATGGCCTTGGACGGTCTACGCGGGGCTTGTGGTTGGCTCTCTGGTCGGCGGGTTGGTGTGGCGCCGGCGCATTCAGGCCGCCTTTCCATTTCTGTCTGTAGCGCTGCTGCTCGGAGCGATGGCCGGCGCCGGCCTGACGGGCTGGCGTGCGGCAACGTATGCGGAAGACGTGCTGCCGGCGGCGCTGGAAGGCCGCGACGTCCTGGTTTCGGGCGTGGTGGCCCAGATGCCCCAACGCGGCGAGGGCGGTGTGCGCTTCACATTGGAAGTCGAGTCGGCGCGGTGGGTCGATTCCACCTCGGAGGATGGACCACCGCCCGTGCCGCCGCGCATTGCGCTCGGCTGGTATTCGGAGGGCACCGGCCTTTGGGGTCGCGCCTCGGAGAATGCCGTCGAGACCGGTGCACCTTCGGCGGCCGGTCCGGTGCATGCCGGCGAACGCTGGCGTCTGGCGGTACGGCTGAAGGCGCCGCACGGTCAGCTGAATCCACACGGCTACGACCACGAACTCCGCCTGTGGGAGCAGGGCGTGCAGGCGACGGGCTATGTGCGCACCGGCCCGCGCGATCCGCGCCCCGAGCGCATCGGGACGACGTGGCGCCACCCGATCGAGCGCATGCGCGAATCCGTGCGCGATGCGATCCTCGAGCGGGTGGCCGACCGGCAGGCGGCCGGCGTGATTGCGGCGCTGGTCACCGGGGACCAGAACGCGATCGATCGCGCGGACTGGGATGTCTTCCGCGCGACCGGCGTTGCGCACCTCGTGGCGATCTCGGGGCTTCATATCACCATGTTCGCCTGGCTCGCGACGGCCGCGGTCGGCGGCCTGTGGCGGCGCAGCAGCCGCCTGACGTTGCGGTGGCCGGCGCAGCATGCGGGGCTGATCGGCGGCGTGACGCTCGCGACCCTCTATGCGGTGTTCAGCGGATGGGGATTGCCTTCCCAGCGGACGGTATGGATGCTGGCGGCCATCGCCTTCCTGCGCCTGTCCGGGCGACGTTGGCCCTGGCCTTGCGTTTGGCTGTTCGCTTGCGCGGTCGTGGTCCTGCTCGATCCCTGGGCGCTGATGCAGGCGGGTTTCTGGCTGAGTTTCGTGGCGGTGGGCGTACTGTTCGCCGCCGGGGCCGATGGAAGCGGTGGCGCCAACGCGGGCCGGCTGGCGCGACTGCTTCGAGAGCAATGGGTGGTCACGCTGGGATTGACGCCCTTGACGCTGCTGCTCTTCCAGCAGATTTCCGTCGTCAGCCTGCCGGCCAATGCCGTGGCGATCCCGTGGGTCACGCTCGTGGTCACGCCTCTGGCGATGCTCGGCACGGTGCTGCCGCCGATCTGGGACGTGGCCGCCTGGGCGGTTCAGGCCATGTCGGTGCTGCTGCAATGGCTCGCGCGCTGGCCGTTCGCGACGGTGTCGATGCCCGCGCCGCCACTCTGGATGGCGGTTGCCGGCGTCGCGGGAGGGCTCTTGCTCGTCATGCGCCTGCCGTGGTCGATGCGCACGCTCGGCCTGCCCTTGCTTCTGCCGGTGTTGCTCTGGCAGGCGCCGCGCCCGGTGTCGGGCGAGTTCGACCTCCTTGCCGCCGACATCGGGCAGGGCAACGCTGTCTTGGTGCGCACGGCCGGCCACAGCCTGCTCTACGACGCCGGGCCGCGCTACAGCCTCGAATCCGACGCAGGCAGCCGGGTGCTCGTCCCGCTGTTGCGGGCCCTGGGCGAGCGCCTGGATACCGTGGTCCTGAGCCACCGCGACAGCGACCACACCGGTGGCGCGCCGGCGGTGCTGGCGTCGCAGCCTCAGGCGGAACTGCTGAGTTCGATCGAAGCGGGCCATCCGCTGCAGCACCTCCGCGCCGCCCGGCGATGCCTCTCGGGCCAGCGCTGGACCTGGGAAGGCGTGGACTTCGAGATCCTTCATCCCGGCGAGAACGAGTACACCTTTTTCACCCGACCGAACGCGGTCTCCTGCGTGCTCCGCATCACGAACGGACGCGCGACGGCACTGCTGGCCGGCGACATCGAGCGTCTTCAGGAAACTGCCCTGGTGGTGCGCAACGCCGGTCTGGACGCCGACGTGCTGCTCGTTCCGCACCATGGGAGCAAGACCTCGTCGAGCCCGCTGCTGCTCGATGCGGTGCGCCCGCGCATCGCGCTGGTCCAGGCCGGCTGGCGCAACCGTTTCGGGCATCCGGCGCCGGAGGTGGTGCAGCGCTACGCCGAACGCGGCGTTTCATTGGTGGACACGCCGCACTGTGGCGCGGCATCGTGGTCCAGCGTTGCGCCGGATGAGGTGAACTGTCAGCGGCAAGCCGCGCGGCGGTACTGGCACCACGACGTTTCGTCATATTCCGCCGATATTTGGCCTTGAACTTGCTAAGCTACGGTCAAGGAGATTGGTCGTCCATGCACAAATTCGACGAGATGTATGAGCAGCTGCCCTACAACGGCGCTGCCGTCAGGAGCCACTACAAGCGATACGACCAATGGCTCGCGAAGCAGCCCGCCGAGGTGATGCGACAGCGGCGCGAGGAGGCGGAAATGATCTTCCGCCGAGTCGGCATCACTTTCGCGGTCTATGGCGCGAAGGACGAAGACGGCTCGGGCACCGAGCGGTTGATTCCCTTCGACCTGCTTCCGCGCATCATCCCGGCCCATGAATGGGCCTCGATGGAAAAAGGCCTGGTGCAGCGCGTGACGGCGCTCAACCGCTTCATCCATGACGTCTACCACGGCCAGGAAATCATCAAGGCCGGCGTCATCCCGGCCGAGCAGATCCTGAACAACGCCCAGTACCGCCCCGAAATGGTCGGCGTGAAGGTGCCGAACGACATCTACTCGCACATTTCCGGCATCGACATCGTCCGGGCGCCCGACGCCAGCGGCAATGGCGAGTACTACGTGCTCGAAGACAACCTGCGCGTCCCCAGCGGCGTGAGCTACATGCTCGAAAACCGCAAGATGATGATGCGGCTCTTCCCCGAGCTGTTCAGCCAGAACCGCATCGCGCCGGTGGCGCATTACCCCGACCTGCTGCTTGAAACGCTGCGTGCCTCCGCGCCGCCCGCGACCGCCGAGCCCACCGTCGTGGTGCTCACCCCCGGCATGTACAACAGCGCCTATTTCGAGCACGCCTTCCTCGCGCAGCAGATGGGCATCGAGCTTGTCGAGGGGCAGGACCTTTTCGTCAAGGACGACTTCGTCTACATGCGCACCACGCGCGGCCCCAAGCGCGTCGACGTCATCTATCGCCGTGTGGACGACGATTTCCTCGATCCGGAAGTCTTCAGGCCCACTTCCACGCTCGGCTGTCCCGGCCTGATGCGCGCCTACCGCGAGGGCAACGTCGTCATCTGCAATGCCGTGGGCACCGGCGTCGCGGACGACAAGTCGATCTACCCCTACGTGCCGAAGATGGTCGAGTTCTACCTCGGCGAGAAGCCGATCCTGAAGAACGTGCCCACCTACATGTGCCGCAACAAGGACGACCTCGACTACACGCTCGCCAACATGAAGGACCTGGTGGTCAAGGAAGTGCATGGCGCCGGTGGCTACGGCATGCTCATCGGCCCGGCGGCGACCCAGGCCGAGATCGAGGACTTCAAGAAGGCCGTGCTGGCCAAGCCCGACGGCTACATCGCGCAGCCGACGCTGAGCCTTTCGAGCTCGCCGACCTTCGTCGAATCAGGCATCGCGCCGCGCCACATCGACCTGCGGCCCTTCGTGCTGTCGGCCAAGGAAGTGCAGATGGTGCCGGGCGGCCTCACGCGCGTCGCGCTCAAGGAAGGCTCGCTGGTCGTCAACTCGTCGCAGGGCGGCGGCACCAAGGACACCTGGATCCTCGAGGCGGACCGCGGCGCCCGTGCGCCATCGGCGGCGCAAACCCAGACTCAAACTCAAACTCAAACCCAGTCGTCCTGATCAACGGGAGCTTTCAGATCATGTTGTCACGCACCGCCGATCACCTCTACTGGATGTCCCGCTACACCGAGCGTGCCGAGAACACCGCGCGCATGCTCGATGTCAACTACCAGACCTCGCTCCTGCCGCAATCCGCCGAAGTCGCGAAGTACGGCTGGCAGGGCCTGCTGTCGATCAGCGAACTGCTGCCGCTCTACAACGAGAAGCACGAGGGCGAGGGCTTCAAGCCCGACGAGGTGATGGAGTTCATGGTCAGGGACGAGTCGAATCCTTCGTCCATCCTCTCGTGCCTGCGCGCGGCGCGCGAGAACGCCCGTGCAGTGCGCGGCGCGCTCACCACCGAAGCCTGGGAAACGCAGAACACCACCTGGCTCGAAGTCAATCGCATGCTGCGCGCCGGCGAGTTCGAGCGCGACCCGGCGCAGTTCTTCGAATGGGTCAAGTTTCGTTCGCATCTTTCGCGCGGCGTGACGCTGGGCACCATGCTGCAGGACGAAGCCTTCTACTTCTCGCGCCTGGGCACCTTCCTCGAGCGCGCCGACAACACCGCAAGGCTGGTCGACGTGAAGTTCCATGCGCTCAACAGCGAGTTCTTCGGCACCGCCACCGAGGAAGATCAGGAATACGACTTCTATCACTGGAGCGCGATCCTGCGCAGCGTCTCGGCCTTCGAGGTCTACCGCAAGGTGTACCGCGACGTGATCAAGCCTGAGCGCGTGGCCGAGCTGCTGATCCTGCGCGCGGATATGCCGCGGTCACTGCATGCGAGTCTGCATGAGGTCGTCAGCAACCTCGACAGGGTGAAGAACGAGCAGAGCGCGGAGACGCAGCGGCGCGCGGGCAAGCTGCTGGCGGACCTGCAGTACGCGACGGTCGACGAGATCCTCGCGACCGGGTTGCATGCGTATCTGACGCAGTTCCTTGATCGGGTGAACGAGTTGGGGTGGCGGATCAGCCAGGACTTTCTGGTTCCGACGCACTGAGCACGGCGTCGAATCGCCGGCGTACACGATGTGCGCCGAATGTGTCGGGCTTGGTGACAGTCCGTCGTGGTGTTGCAACGCCTTTTGTTTCGTCGCCGCAGGCAAATTGCGCTTTGCCGTGATCCCTGTTGTATCTTGGTCCCTGAACTAGAAACATAGATCAGGGGGCAGCCTATGAAGGCTGGATATGCGGGCGCTGCAGTGCCTGTTGTCGTGTCGCGCGCCGGTCAGCAAGCCGGAGTCATCGCGCAATGGCGGTTTTTGATTGCAAGGTCCGCAGGGGCCGCCTTGCTACTTGCCTCACTTGTATTGACGGGATGCAAAACCGCCAACGTCGGGCACGCGAACGCCTCGGAACCCTTGGACAACATGAAGCTGCCGCCCGGGGAGGGGCCGGTCGCAATGACCTGATCAAGATCTTCAGCCAGACCTATTAAACAAACAAGGAGCATCGAACAATGGGGAGCATGGACAAGAATCCGGACGGCGTGGATGCCGATCTGGCCACTGAAGATCAATTGCAGAGCTATCCGCGCGCGGAGGCGGACTTGGCGCAGTTGCAGAGACCGATGCCGCTGCATCCCTCGATGAATCGACCACTTTCGGCGCGGAGGTCCGCATGGGCCGCTGTATTGCTCACCTCACTTGCTTTGACAGGATGCCAGACCGCCATGTCCAGTTCAGCCAATTCCACGGAACCCTTTGACAACATGAAGCCGCCGCGTGGGGAGGCGCCGTCTACCGACACCGTGGTTGATTGGCCGTTGCGGTTTACGGGGCATTGGTTTGCCGCGTACAGCTACAGCACCTATGGCTGCAAGGTGAAATATGCCCGCTACCACATGGATGACCCCGAAGACGTACTGCAGTTGTCCTCGGCCTCCATCGGCGACAAGTATCCGAACAATCTGGGCGCCAGCTACGGCCCGATCCGCAGCTTTCCGCCACCTGCCGTTGTCACGTGGCGGTCCAAGGACGGTACTTCACTGCGAGCCGAGGTTGATATTGCGGAAATCTTCAAGGACCGGCTGATCAGGCACAACCTCAAGCGCGAGGAGGTTTCAACGAATGCCAGCGGCATCACGCCGGGAATCATTCTGGAGGTCAACGACCGTGCCATCAATGTGTATATGCGGGCCTTCATTTCTACAAAGGAGGAACAAAGACCGGGGCACCCTCATAGCAACTATCGCAATGACCTGGTCAAGGTCTTCAGCCAAACCTACTAAACAAATAAAGGGCATCGAACAATGGGGAGCATAGACAAGAATCCGGACGGCGTGGAGGCCGATCTGGCCAATGAAGATCAATTGCAGAGCTATTCACGCGCCGAGGCGGACTTGGCACAGTTGCGCATACCTGTGCTGCTGCACGCCGACAATCCGCACGAGCGCCTGTATGTCGCTGCGCAGGATGGCACCGGCGACAGCCTGTACAAGGATGCGCCCGAACACCACAGTATCGTGGCGCAGGTTCATACACAAATAGACCGCATGAAAAAGCAAGGCGTTGCCAACATCGCCAGCGGTTACGTCGAAGGGATCTATACCCAGGACAATCCCCTCAAGCGCATCCCGGACGGGATCAACGGCTACACCTTCGAGCGAAGGGTGGAAAAGGCCTATTACCAGTTCTGTGAGCAAGCAAAAATATGGATCGATGAAGACCCCCACGCACAGATCCGGGTGATGGGCATCGGTTTCAGCCGCGGCGCCGAACAGACAGCAGCGCTGATGCGGATGATCGAGGTGCGCGGCATCCAGGACCCCACCGATGCGAGGATTGTCCTGGACGGAGACGAACTCATCGCCCACACTGAATACACCAAGCCGCCCCTGATTCAGCCCGGCCACACCATCCAGGCCGCATTGCTGCTGGACCCAGTAGCCACCGGCATCAAGGAACACGACCGCCGCCTGCCATCCTCGGTCATGTCAGTCCTCCAGGTCACCGCAGCGGACGAGCGCCGCGACCAGTTCAAGGTCAGCGACCACATCCCGCTCGGCTTCAGCGAAGACAAGCGCGCGCTCAACGTCACCGTCGGCGGCGCGCACAGCGACATCGGCAACACCTACGCCGTCGACGGCCTGGGTGTGCTCAATTACAACTTCGCGGTGCAATACATCAACCGCCTCAGCGACACGCCCATCCTGCCAATGCGGATGCAGCCCGAGGACCCGGATCAGTACCGCATCCATCGCTCCGACCAGCACGCCTTCTTCTACAGCACCCGTGGCTACGACGCGAATGGCCTGCGCGACCATGCCCATGAGCTCGGGTCCAAGGCGCAATGCCGTGTGGTCGAAGTGCGCGAGTGCATCAGCAAGGACCCGATGAGCCCGGTGCTGGAGCAGCAACTGGAGCGTCGCACCGCCGAGCTGTCGCTCGCGCCCGCGCAGCAGGCGGAGGCTGGGCCCAAGAGTGATCTGGACCGCATGATCGACCAGTTGTACGAGGCCTCGCTGAGCGGCGACAAGGCCACCTGGCAGCAGGCGCTGCAGGCCACGTCGCAGCAGTTCATGGCCTCGCCACAGGGGCAGGCCTGGCAGCGCGAAGTGGACGAATACGGGCGGGCGCAGCAGGCCTTGCAGGAGGCTCAGCAACAACAGCAAATGCAGCAGCAGGAAGCTCCCGCCCACAGGCTTCACGCCATGCGGATGTGACGCTCTCCCGAGACAAGCCAGGGAGAAACAACTGATGAAAACAGACAGCACCGAAGAAGCCCAGCAGTTGCTGGTAAAGCTCGCGCACCTCGCCAGCCAGATCGAGGCCGGGAGCGCCGACGCGCTGCGCCGCATCGAAGCTGGCGCCGCCGCCATGCACCAGGGTGTGCAGCGCCTGGACGATGGCGTCGAGCGCTTTGCCCAGCAGGCCATGCAGGCGATCAGCCAGGGTTCGCAGGCGGCCGTCGCTCAGGGCGCGAGCCAAGCATTGGAGGCGTTCAACCATCAATTGCAGCAATCCGCCAGTCACGCGAAATGGGCCGCTGACGCGCTGGGCGAGCAGCGCCGGACGCTGACGCACGCGCAGCGCACATTGGTGTGGAAGGGCCTGATTGCGCTGACCCTTGGCTCTCTGCTGGCCGCCGGCGGCAGCGCATATGTCGCCTGGAGCAGCATGCGCGAAGTCCGGCAGGCCGAATTCGGCACGGCCATCTTGCGAGCCACTCGTTCCGGCGCGTTGACAGCCTGCGGCGAGGAGCAGGCGCTGTGCGTGCGAGTGGGGCAGAAATCGCGCCGCGTCGGTGCTCGCGGCGAGTTCCTGCTTGTGGACGAGTGAGCTGGGGCGGCGGCGGAGGCTTATGCGACCAACGTCGCCCGTCGCACCGCCAGTTCCCACTTCGCCATCGCTTCATCCGCCTTGCCCCGACTCAACGTCGGCATGAAGCGCCGCTCGACGCTCCACAGCTTGGACAGCTGACTCACATCGCTGTAGACGCCGGTCGACAATCCCGCAAGGTAGGCCGCGCCCAACGCCGTGGTCTCCGTCACTTCCGGCCGCACGACCGGAATGCCCAACAGGTCGGCCTGGAATTGCATCAGCAGATCGTTCACCGACGCTCCGCCATCCACCCGCAATTCGGCCACAGGCGTGCCGCCGGCGGCGACAGCATCACGGCTCATCGCCTGCAGCAGCGCGGCGCTCTGGTACGCAATGCTTTCAAGCGCCGCGCGCGCGATGTGCGCCACGGTGGTCCCGCGCGTCAGACCGGTGATGATGCCGCGCGCCTCGGCATCCCAGTAGGGCGCGCCGAGGCCGGTAAAGGCCGGCACCATCATCACGCCGCCGGCATCGGGCACGGTTTGGGCCAATGCCTGCACCTGCGCGCTGCCCGGAATCGCCTTGAGTCCGTCGCGCAGCCACTGCACGACGGCGCCGCCGACGAACACGCTGCCTTCCATCGCGTACTGCGGCTGTGCGCTGGTCTGCGCGGCGCTGGTCACGAGCAGGCCGTTGTGCGAAGGCTGGAAGGCACCGCCCGTGTGCATGAGCAGGAAACAGCCGGTGCCGTAGGTGTTCTTCGCCATGCCGGCTTCGAAGCAGGCCTGGCCGAAGAGGGCGCTTTGCTGGTCGCCCGCGACGCCGCCGATCGGCAGGCTGCGATCGAACAGGCCCTCGGCCGTATCGGCGAAATGCGCGCTCGACGGCTTGACCTCTGGCATCAGCGATGCCGGGATGTCGAGTGCCTTCAGCAGATCGGCGTCCCACTGGTTGGTGTGGACGTTGAACAGCATCGTGCGCGACGCATTGCTGACGTCGGTGACGTGCACCTTGCCGCCGGTCAGTTGCCAGATGAGCCAGCTGTCGATGGTGCCGAAGGCCAGTTCGCCGCGCTCGGCCTGGGTGCGCACGCCGGGCACGTTGTCGAGCAGCCAGCGCAGCTTGGTGCCGGAGAAGTAGGCATCGATCACGAGGCCGGTCTTGTCGCGGATGGTGTCGGCCATGCCGTCTTCGCGCAGCTTCGCGCACATCGGCTCGGCGCGACGGTCCTGCCAGACGATCGCGTGGTGCACCGGTTGCCCGGTCCTGCGGTTCCACACGACCGTGGTTTCGCGTTGGTTGGTGATGCCGACCGCGTGGATGTCGCTCGCTTTCAACTTTGCCTTGGCCAGCACTTCGTGCGCGGTGGCGAGCTGGCTGGTCCAGATCTCCATCGGATCGTGCTCGACCCAGCCGGGTTGGGGGTAGATCTGCGTGAGTTCCTTTTGGGCGATGGTGACGATGCGGCCCGCGCCGCCGAAGACGATGCTGCGTGAGCTCGACGTGCCCTGGTCGAGGGCGAGAAGGTAGGTCATGAGAGGGTCCTTCAGTGTTCGCGAGCTATTTCGCAGCGTACTTGCGCTTGTTCGATCAACTCCGGGAAGGGCGGCGGCGGCTCGGCGTCCGTGAACAGGCAATCGATCTGCGAGAGCTTGGCCAGTTCGATCATCGCAGGCCGGTTGAACTTGCTGGCATCGGCAGCAAGCCACACCTCCCGCGCCTGCGCGATGATGGTTTGTGCCACCTTGACTTCGCGCAGATCGAAGTCCCGCAGCGTGCCGTCGGCCTCGATGCTGGACACGCCGATCAGCGCGATGTCGACCTTGAACTGCCGGATGAAGTCGACGGTCGCCTCGCCCACGATGGCGCGATCGCGCAGCCGCACCGAGCCGCCGGCCACGATCACTTCGCAGTGGGGGTTGTCGCTCAGGATGGTCGCGACATTGAGGTTGTTCGTGATCACCCGAAGCCCGCTGTGATGAAGCAGCGCCTTCGCGATGGCCTCGGTGGTCGTGCCGATGTTCAGGATCAGCGAGCAGTCGTTCGGCACCCGCGCTGCCACCGCGCGTGCAATTCGTGCTTTGCCTTCGGCATTCAGCGTTTCGCGCTGCTGGTAGCCGATGTTCTCCGTGGTCGAACTCGGCACGCGCACGCCGCCGTGAAAGCGCGCGAGCAGTCGTTCATCTGCCAGGCGCTGCACGTCGCGGCGGACCGTCTGCAGGGTCACGCCGAGCATGTCAGCCAGTTCTTCGACGGTGATCGAACCACGTGAGCGGACGGTATTGAGCAGCTTGAGTTGGCGGGGATTCGAGTTCACGGAGGGGCAGACAGACGCGTTCGGCTGACTTTAGAGCGAAAGGAAACGAATGGAATTAAGGGTTAACGCCGAAGAAAATCGCGCCTTAAGGAACCAGAATGAAAAGATACGAAAAAGAAAGCGCCTCGATTCGCGCAATAAGCAACCTTGGAACGGAGCCAACCCCCTTGAGCGCAACCGTCTCGCCACTCTCCGCTTTTGCCGCCGATTGCGACGTGCTGATCGTTGGTGGCGGGATCAACGGCTGCGGGATTGCGCGCGATCTCGCGGGGCGCGGCTGGCGCGTGGTGCTCTGCGAGAAGGATGATCTCGCCGCGCACACCTCGTCGTCATCGACCAAGCTGATCCATGGCGGCCTGCGCTACCTGGAGTACTACGAGTTCTCGCTGGTGCGCAAGGCGCTGCAGGAGCGCGAGGTGCTGCTCAAGAGCGCGCCGCACATCATGTGGCCGCTGCGCTTCGTCATGCCGCACGACCCGTCGATGCGGCCGGCCTGGATGATCCGCTTCGGTCTCTTCATGTACGACCACTTGGCCAGGCGCGAGGTGCTGCCGGGTTCGCGCACGATCGACCTTCGGCGCCACGAGGCCGGCGCGGCGCTCAAGCCCGAGTTCAGGCGTGGCTTTGTGTATTCGGACGGCTGGGTCGACGATGCGCGGCTCGTGGTGCTGAACGCGATCGACGCACGCGCGCGCGGCGCCGAGGTGCTGACCCGCACCTGCTGCATCAGCGCGCAGCGCAACGCGGAAGGCTGGACCGCCGTGCTCGAAGGCCCCGAAGGGCGGCGCACGGTGCGCGCCCGCGCGGTGGTGAACGCGGCGGGCCCCTGGGCGGAGGCCTTTCTGCGCGGCGTGGCGCATGCGGCGCAGGGCGAAGCGTTGGCGACCCGGCATCTGCGGCTGGTCAAGGGCAGCCACATCGTGGTGCCGCGCGTGTTCGGGCACGACCATGCGTACATTTTCCAGAACCCCGACAAGCGGATCATCTTCGCGATCCCGTACCAGGACGACTTCACGCTGATCGGCACGACCGACATCGAGCTGCAGGGCGACGACCCTGGCGCCGCGCGCATTGGCGACGACGAGGTCGAATACCTGTGCAACCAGGCCAGCCGCTATTTCGAGAAAGCGATCTCGCCGTCGGATGTGGTTTGGACCTATTCGGGCGTCCGACCGTTGCTCGACGACGACTCGGGCGATCCCTCGGCCGTCACGCGCGACTACATGCTCGAATCCAACACCGCAGCGGCGCCGTTGCTGTCGGTGTGGGGCGGCAAGATCACCACCTTCCGCAAGCTGGCCGAGGATGCGGCCGACGAGCTGGGGCGCATGCTCGGCGACACACGCACGCCGTGGACCGAAGGCGCCTTCATGGCCGGGGGTGACCTCTCGACATGGATCAGCGGCACCAGCCGCACATCGCGGCCCGACGACGACTTCGAGCGCTTCGTCGAAGCGGTCCGCACGAAATACCCGTGGCTCGAATTCATCCTGGCGCGTCGGCTCGCACGGGCCTACGGCGCCCGCGTCGCGGAGGTCATCGGCGACGCGCAATCGATGAACGACATGGGCGAGGCCGTCGCGCCGGGGCTCCACGAGCGCGAACTGCACTACCTGCGCGACGAGGAATGGGCTTGCAGCGGCGACGACGTGCTGTGGCGGCGATCGAAGCTCGGTCTGCACTTCACACGGCTGGAGCGCGAACAGGTCAACACGTGGATGCAGGCGCATGCACGTTCCGACGCCTATGCGACAGAGGGAGGTCCATGCAGCTGACACTCGAACGCGTCACCAAGAAGGTGGGCGCGCAGACCTGGCTCTACCCGCAGAGCATCGTGCCGAAGAGCGGCGCGGTCACCGTGCTGCTGGGCGCCACGCAGGCCGGCAAGACCAGCCTGATGCGGCTCATGGCCGGGCTCGATGCGCCCACCGAAGGCAAGGTCTTCGTCGACGGCAAGGACGTGACGGGCGTGCCGGTGCGCGAGCGAAACGTGGCGATGGTGTATCAGCAGTTCATCAACTACCCCTCGCTGAAGGTGGCCGAGAACATCGGCTCGCCGCTCAAGCTCCGCGGCGAAAAGAACGTCGAAGCGCGCGTGCGCGAACTGGCCGACAAGCTGCACATCGGCATGTTCCTCGACCGTTATCCGGCGGAGCTTTCGGGCGGCCAGCAGCAGCGCGTGGCACTGGCACGCGCGCTGGCCAAGGGCGCACCGCTGATGCTGCTCGACGAGCCGCTGGTGAACCTCGACTACAAGTTGCGCGAGGGCCTGCGCGACGAGCTCACGCAGCTCTTCGCGACCGGAGACTCGACCGTGATCTACGCCACCACCGAGCCCGGCGAGGCCTTGCTGCTCGGCGGCTACACGGCGGTGATGGATGCCGGCGAACTGCTTCAGTACGGGCCGACCGCCGAAGTTTTTCACGCGCCGCAGTCGCTGCGCGTAGCGCGCGCATTCAGCGATCCGCCGATGAACCTGATGACAGGACGCACGGTGGACGGCGGCGTGCAGATCGAAGGGGGCCCCCTGCTGCCGGTGGCGCTGCCTGCAGGCGCCGACGGCGTCGTCACTGTCGGCCTGCGCGCCAGCGCACTCAATGTCGGCGGCGGCAATGGCGACATTCCGTTGCCCGGCAAGGTGGAGCTGGCCGAGATCTCGGGGTCCGACACCTTCGTCCACGTCGAGACGCTGGTGGGCGAGGTGGTTGCGCAACTGACCGGCGTGCATCGCTTTGACCTGGGTACGGCGGTCACGCTGTATTTCAGCGCATCGCAGGCTTATGTGTTCGATAGCGGCGAGCGGCTGGTCGTTGCGCCCGCCTGGCGCCACAAGGGAGGCTGACATGGCCCGCATCGACCTGGACCTCGCCCACGCCTACCGTCCCAACCCGACGGAGGACAGCGACTACGCACTCCTGCCGCTCAAGATGAGCTTCCGCGATGGCGGCGCCTATGCCTTGCTCGGCCCCTCGGGCTGCGGCAAGACCACGATGCTCAACATCATCTCGGGCCTGCTCGCGCCGTCGAAGGGCAGCGTCAAGTTCAATGGCCGCGACGTGACGCTGGAGACGCCGCAGCAGCGCAACATCGCGCAGGTGTTCCAGTTCCCGGTGATCTACGACACGATGACCGTGGCGCAGAACCTCGCGTTTCCGCTGCGCAATCGGAACATGCCCGCCGAGCAGATCCGCAGGCGTGTGGGCGAGATCGCCGAGATGCTCGACATGAGCGGCCAGCTCAACCAGCGCGCGGCGGGCCTCGCCGCGGACGCCAAGCAGAAGATCTCGCTCGGCCGAGGACTCGTTCGCAGCGATGTGTCGGCGGTGCTCTTCGACGAGCCACTCACCGTGATCGACCCGCACCTCAAGTGGCAGCTGCGGCGCAAGCTCAAGCAGATCCATCGCGAACTCAAGCTCACGCTGATCTACGTCACGCACGATCAGGTGGAGGCGCTGACCTTCGCGGAGGAAGTGGTCGTGATGACGCGCGGCAAGGCGGTGCAGATCGGCAGCGCGGAAGCGCTGTTCGAGCGGCCGGCCCATACCTTCGTCGGTCATTTCATCGGATCGCCCGGCATGAACTTCCTGCCGGCGCAGAGTGTGGGCGGCATGCTGGACATTGCCGGAACACGGCTGCAAGCGATACGCGAACTGCCGGAAGGCGCACTGAAGGTAGGCATCCGCCCCGAATACGTGGCGCTGGCGGCGCCAAACGCATCAGGAGCGGTGATGGCCACCGTGGCGCAGGTGCAGGACGTCGGCACGCACGTGATGCTGAGCGCGAAGGTCGGCGACAACACCCTGAAAGCCCGTTTCGGCCTGGAGACGCAAGTCCCGGCGGCGGGCGAGCCAGTCTGGCTGACCGTGATGAGCCGCCACACCTGCTACTACCGCGACGAAGAGTTGGTGGCCTGAACCGGAGGCTTCGACATGAACGGAATCAACAAACCGATCAACCAGAAGGCATGGTGGCTCGTGCTGCCGGTGCTGGTCTGCGTGGCCTTCTCGGCCATCATTCCGCTGATGACGGTGGTGAACTACTCGGTGCAGGACATCATCTCGCCGGACCGCCGCGTCTTCGTGGGCACCGAATGGTTCGCCTCGGTGATGCGCGACAGCGAGTTGCACGAGGCGCTGCTGCGCCAGCTCGGCTTCTCGTTCGCGGTGCTGTCGATCGAGATCCCGCTCGGCATCTGCCTTGCGCTGTCGATGCCGTCGAAGGGCTGGCGCTCGTCGGCGGTGCTGGTGATCGTCGCACTGTCGCTGCTGATTCCGTGGAACGTGGTCGGCACCATCTGGCAGATCTTCGGGCGCGCGGACATCGGCCTGTTCGGCTATGCGCTGCAGAAGCTGGGCATCGACTACAACTACACCGGCAACGCGACGCACGCGTGGCTGACGGTGCTGCTGATGGACGTGTGGCACTGGACGCCGCTCGTGGCGCTGCTGTGCTACGCGGGCCTGCGCTCCATTCCCGATGCCTACTACCAGGCCGCGCGCATCGACGGCGCGAGCAAGTTCGCGGTGTTCCGCTACATCCAGTTGCCCAAGATGCGCGGCGTGCTGGTGATCGCGGTGCTGTTGCGCTTCATGGACAGCTTCATGATCTACACCGAGCCCTTCGTGCTGACGGGCGGCGGTCCGGGCAATTCGACCACCTTCCTGAGCCAGTACCTCACGCAGAAGGCGGTGGGGCAGTTCGATCTCGGGCCGGCGGCGGCTTTCTCGCTGATCTATTTCCTCATCATCCTGCTGCTGTGCTTCGTGCTCTACAACTGGATGCTGCGCGTCGGCACGCAAGACGTAGAAGTTGGGGAGGCGAAATGAACGAAGACCGCCTGCGCAAGCGCAGCCTCTTTCTGGTGCTGTATATCGTCTTCGCGCTGTTGCCCATCTACTGGATGATCAACATGAGCTTCAAGACGAACGAGGAGATCCTGTCGAGCTTCTCGTTCTTCCCGCAGCATCTGACGTGGGAGAACTACAAGCGCATCTTCACCGACGAGTCGTGGTACTCGGGCTACATCAACAGCCTGATCTACGTCGGCATCAACACGGTCATCTCGCTCACGGTGGCGCTGCCTGCGGCCTATGCGTTCTCCCGCTATTCGTTCCTCGGCGACAAGCACGTCTTTTTCTGGCTGCTGACCAACCGCATGACGCCGCCGGCGGTCTTCCTGTTGCCGTTCTTTCAGCTCTACACGACCGTGGGCCTGATGGATACGCATCTCGGCGTGGCGCTGGCGCACCTGCTGTTCAATGTACCGCTGGCGGTGTGGATCCTCGAAGGCTTCATGAGCGGCATACCGCGCGAGATCGACGAGACGGCCTATATCGACGGCTACTCGTTCCCGCGCTTCTTCCTCACGATCTTCCTGCCGCTCATCAAGGCGGGCGTCGGCGTCGCGGCCTTCTTCTGCTTCATGTTCAGCTGGGTCGAGCTCTTGCTGGCGCGCACGCTGACCAGCGTGAACGCGAAGCCGATCGTCGCAACGATGACGCGCACCGTCAGCGCCGCTGGCATGGATTGGGCGACGCTGGCTGCTGCGGGTGTCTTGACGATCGTGCCGGGCGCGATCGTGATCTGGTTCGTGCGCCACTACATCGCGAAGGGATTCGCAATGGGGAGGGTCTGATGAAAACCACAGCGATTGCAGTGCGTTTTTGGGAACACCGCGGAACCGGCTTTGCCGGGCCGCTGGTGTTGCCCCCTGCAAGGGGGTTGGCGAAGCGACACGAAGTGCGCGAAGACTGGGGGTGTGCTCATGCTTGATTGGATGGTCTGGACCACGCCGGTGGCTGTCTTCTTCACCTGCATCGCGCTGATGCTCGTCGGAATGACCGTGTGGGAACTCAAGTCGCCCACCACCCTGCGCCGCGGCTGGCTGCCGCTGGAGACCACGCGCGGCGACCGGCTCTTCATCGGGCTGCTCACCGCTGCCTACATCAACCTCATCTTCATCGGGCTCGCCGGCAGGTTCCAGGATTGGATGAGCCTGGAGGAAGAGCCGTCGATCTGGATCAGCTTCGTCGTTTCCATGTGCGTGCTCGGACTGATCATGCGCAAGGGCTGACGCCGTCCACCTTTTTTGTTTTCAACTGGACCGGCTCTCCGCTTTCCCGGAGCCGACTCCTCCAGAACCGGGAAGCGCCATCGAGGAGACAGCCATGAAGATTCGCTACACAGCATTGGCACTGGCCGCGGCGACATTCGCCATGCAGAGCGCCGGGGCGGGAGAAGCGGAGGCCAAGAAATGGATCGACAGCGAGTTCCAGCCGTCGACACTGAGCAAGGACCAGCAGATGGCCGAGATGAAATGGTTCATCGACACGGCCAAGAAGCTGCAGGACAAGGGCGTGAAGGAAATCTCGGTGGTTTCCGAGACGCTGACCACGCACGAGTACGAGTCGAAGACATTGGCCAAGGCCTTCGAGGAAATCACCGGCATCAAGGTCAAGCACGACATCATCCAGGAAGGCGACGTCGTCGAGAAACTCCAGACCTCGATGCAGTCGGGCAAGTCGATCTATGACGGGTGGATCAATGACTCCGACCACATCGGCACCCACTACCGCTATGGCACCGCGCTTTCGCTCACCGACCAGATGGCGGGGCCGTGGAAGGAATACACCAATCCGGGCCTCGACCTGAAGGACTTCATCGGCACGAGCTTCACGACCGCGCCCGACGGCAAGCTCTATCAATTGCCCGACCAACAGTTTGCCAACCTCTATTGGTTCCGCGCCGACCTTTTCGCGCGCAAGGACCTGCAGGACAAGTTCAAGGCCAAGTACGGCTATGAACTCGGCGTGCCCCTGAACTGGAGCGCCTACGAAGACATCGCTGCTTTCTTCAGCGAAGACGTCAAGACCGTCGATGGAAAGCCCATCTACGGCCATATGGACTACGGCAAGAAGGACCCATCGCTCGGCTGGCGCTTCACTGATGCATGGCTGTCGATGGCCGGCGAGGCCGATGTCGGCATCCCCAACGGCATTCCGGTCGACGAATGGGGCATTCGCGTGGCGGCCGACAAGTGCACGCCGGTGGGCGCATCCGTCGAGCGCGGCGGCGGCGCCAACTCGCCTGCGGCCGTCTATGCGTTGACCAAGTACATCGACTGGATGAAGAAATACGCGCCCAAGGAAGCCACCGGCATGACCTTCGGCGAAGCCGGCCCGGTGCCGGCGCAAGGCCAGATCGCCCAGCAGATCTTCTGGTACACCGCCTTCACCGCCGACATGATCAAGCAAGGCCTGCCGGTGGTGAACGCCGACGGCACGCCCAAGTGGCGAATGGCGCCCGGCCCCAACGGTCCGTACTGGAAGCAGGGCATGCAGAACGGCTACCAGGACGTGGGCTCGTGGACCTTCCTGAAGTCCAACGACCCGAACCGCGCGGCGGCGGCGTGGCTCTATGCGCAGTTCGTGACGGCGAAGACGACTTCGCTGAAGAAGTCGATCGTCGGACTGACCTTCATCCGCGACAGCGACATCCGCTCCGACTACTTCACGCAGAACGCGGCGAAGTACGGCGGCCTGATCGAGTTCTATCGCAGCCCGGCGCGTGTCGCCTGGACGCCGACCGGCAACAACGTGCCCGACTATCCGAAGCTCGCGCAGCTCTGGTGGAAGAACGTGGCCGTCGCCGTGACGGGCGAGAAGACCCCGCAGCAGGCCATGGACAACCTGGCCACCGAGATGGATGACGTGATGGCACGCCTGCAACGCGCCGGCATGGCGCACTGCGCGCCCAAGCTCAACCCCAAGAGCGCGCCCGACAAATGGCTGAGCGACAAGGGTGCGCCGTGGAAGAAGCTGGCGAATGAGAAACCGCAGGGCGAGACGATCAACTACGACAAGCTCGTGGGTGCCTGGAGGGAAGGGCGAGTCCGCTGAGGCTGCATCGCATGCATCGCATGCATCGCATGCATCGGGCATGAGCTGCCGCCCCGTCGATTGCGAAGATCGGCGGGGCGCTTATCCTTCGAGCGCATGAACATCACCTTTCGCTGCGATCCGGCGCTCATCGACTTGTTGCCGCGCCCCGTGCCGGCGCACGCCATGCTGCCCGACTGGTTGCGCGCGATGCCGCCGCGCGTGCCGTCGGCAGTGCACCAGCGCAGCGTGCGCACGGTGAAGCAGTGCCCGCCCTTCGTCGATGCGATGTCGCACGGGTTCATGATGCTCCTGCCCTGCGATGTTCTCGTGGAGGCCATGCAGTTCAGCTGGGACTGGCCCTTGCCGCCGCTGGCCTCGGCCGCGCATCCCCGCGCGCCGTTGAGTTTTCATGTGCCGGAGCAGATCGAAGGGTCGCCTTTCGCGCACGACCGGCGCTCGGCGTTGAAGTTCAACAGCTTCTGGACCATCGAGCTTGAACCGGAATGGTCGCTGATGGTGGTGCATCCGGTTCATCGTGACGATCTGCCGTTTCGGCTGATCACCGGGATGGTCGATTCGGACCGGTTCGTCGATATCGGCATCAACTTTCCGGCCGTGTGGACCGACCCGGCTTTTCGTGGCGTGCTGCCGCGCGGGACGCCAGTGGCGCAGTGCTATCCGATGCGGCGTGAAGCACCGACGCTGGTGTGCGAAGCCATGTCGGCACAAAACGTCGAGCGCTACAACGAAGTGTCGGCAGGGATCATGGCCGGGCCAGGCGTGTATCGGCGGGGCTATCGGACCAAGCGAGATCGGCGCTGAGTCAGGCGGCGGGCGCGCTGCGCAATGCGGCGCGCAGGGCGTCGAGGTCCAGCCAGAGCCGGCCGGTGTTCGCGGCGGCCAGTGCGTGGGCGATGCGGCCGAACGTGTCTTCGCGCAGGCGGTAGGCGCGGCCATAGGCTTGCATCGCACTGGCGAAGTCGCCGCTTTCCTGCAGCACGATGCCGAGGTTCACTTCCGCTTCGGCGTATTGCGGCAAGAGGAATAGCGCGCTGCGCAGGGCGGCGGCTGCTCCGGCGAGGTCGCCGGTGTCTTGCCGCTTCAACGCGAGTTCGAACCATGCGGCGCCTACGGCGTGCCGGCGTTCGGCGCGGTCGGGCTGCAGGCCGTGGGCGCGTTCGAAGAAGGCCAATGCTTCGGTCGGTGCGCCTGCAGCGCGGGCGATGTCGCCTGCCAGCGCGAGGGTTGGACCATGGGCCGGTCGCATCGCAAGGCTTTGCGTGATGTGATCCCGCGCCTGGGCGATCTCGCCGTCCTGCAGCATCAGGAAAGCGAGCAATTGAAGAACCGCCGGGTGAGGTGCGTGCGCGATGAGTGCCTGATCGCAAAGCGCGCGTGCCTGCGCACGATCGCCGGCATTGACGCGCTGGATCGCAAGCGCCAGCAGCGCCTCCGCCGATGGAGCGGCGGTCGGCACCACGCCGACCGCGGACTGAAGATTGGTGCGCGCCTGCGCTTCGCGTTCCGAGCGCAACCCGGGCGTCAGATAGATCGGCTGCCGTTCGAGAAAGCGCGAAAGGATGGCGCGCCGTCGTTCTTCGAACAGCGGCTGCGCGACGTGCGCGTACTCGGTGCGAATCTGGCGCTCGTATTCCGCAAAGCGCGGTGGGGTGGCGCCCAGGATCGCCAGGTCGATGTCGACGAGCAGCGCCGCATCGTGGCCTTCGGGAACGGCGTCGTGCCGCGTCGCCATGACGAGGTCGTGCACTCTGCGGGCGGACTCCTCAGGCAAGCCGGCGGCGGTCAGCGCCTCGAAGGCCCAGGTGGCGCTTTGTGCTTCGTTGTCGTGGCGGTGTACGTCGTAGATTGCGTCGTGGAACCAAAGCGCGAGCGCCACTTCGGCCGGTCGCTCGGCTGCTTCGCGGTGTGCGTCCAGAAGGGCCAGACATTCGTCCAGGTGCTGGAGCGAGTGGTAGTGACGATGCGGCTCGGCGTAGCGCGCCAGCAATTGGGCGAGGAGAGGATCGTCGGCGGAAGATGTCGGCCTTTGGATGCCGATCGCTCGCCAAGCATCAGCCCACGCTGCGCGCAGACGGGTCGTGTCCGTTGAAGCGGCGGCGGGGGAGGGCGAGCGTTGCATCGTGCCGATTGTGCCGCCGGGAAGGCGCACGAGAACAGGCGTCTCGCTCGCCTTCTGCCTTCGACGTGCCGGGCGCATCCGTCACGGACGGACGAGCAGAAACCGATTGGTCGCCAACTGCTTCCGAGTAGGCACCACCGTTCGATCCGTCCCAATCAACGTGTTGAACAAGTCCAAAGTGAAGATCTTGTTCCCGAAGTACCACGAATGGCCCTTGATGCCAACGAATCCATTCGGCTCGTCCGCGAACGCCACGGCGCCATCGCTATCAAGCTGCTCGTAGTAAGTCGTGCAATCCACGTTGACTGCTTTCGCAGGTGCATCCGCCGGCAATTCAACGCGTCCCACCCGAGGCCCGAGCCCGATTCGCTTCGCATTCGAAATATCGAGAACCTCGTCGTGCCGATTGGAGTAGTTCGTGAACCGGATGCAATGCCGATACACCGACTGCGCGGCACTGTCGGTCGCGCTCATCGAGTCCGACGACACATCGCCGGCCGCAAAGAGAATCTGGCTGGCGGTCCAGGCACCGTTCTCCAGATTCGAATCGTCGGCATCGTCGCATGCCTCCCGAATGACATAGGCGCCTGTCGAATGCCCCAATAGGTGGACGTTGGTCACGCACGCCGTTGTCTGGACCTTGGAAAGATAGGTGATGCCATCCGATACCAACTGCAGAGCGGACTTCTTCGCGCGATGCCGATCCGGCAAATACGCCAGCGCCGAATTGTCGCTGGGCCAGTCGAACGATGCGACGACACCCTTGAAGCCCAGCGCCTTCAGATCGTCACGGATGCGGCGATGACGCACCATGATGTCGTCGATCGAAAGGTTGTACCCATGGACGATGAACAGCACGTCGCCGCGAAGCTCGCCTTGGCTGTTCGTCCATTCCGCAGCTTTCCGGACAGCGCTGCACCATGCGGTGCGCGTCATCGATTGAGCGGCGACCGGCTGCGGCATCTCGCCCTCAGGGACCGCCAGGAACTTGGACGGCCCGACATCCAACGCGAATGCGCCGCCGCGAACGGCGCGGGTTGACAAGACATAGTCGACCATGTGGCTCCTCCGTCTCTGCCGGTGTCCGAAACGAATCTTTGCGACAGGGGAATCAATATAGCTTGGGTCCGCGGCGCCATCACGGCCTGGGCATCCTCACAACGGAGGAGGTCAGTGCGCGACAGCATGCGGTCGTCCCATCCGGCGGTGACACGGAAAGTCGCAGATGTTGCAGCAAAGAGGCTTCGCCCTTGCGGGCGACGAGCGCGCTTGAAGGATCGGCCCAGGTCCACTAGCCTTGCTTTTCAAATCAGGAAGACACCGCATGACCATCGCAAGCTCGTCCCCGACAACCTACAACACCCTTGAACCGCTTCTGGCCTGGCAGGCGGCAGCGTTCGAGAGTTTCACTCAGGCGCAAAACTTCCAGCTTCAATGGATGAGCGCATGGCAGCGCACGTTCCCGGTCACCCAGGAACTATGGGACCAATGGGTCGCCCATTTCGGAGGCGGCGTGCCGTTGGACGCCTGAGAAGGCTCGAACTGCAGCCGCGTGAATAAACCCCGCCAGTGACGTCGCTCCGGCGGCGGCGGGAAGCAGCTTGGCCGCACGGCAAGGCCGCCGTTGTGGGCGCGAAGCTGATATGCCAACATTCTGGGTTTCGAACGATTCAGGACGATCCCCAAGTCATCATCACGCCATGAAAATCACCGTAGAAACCACCGTCGCCGCCCCCATCGCCGAGGTCTGGCGCGCCTATACCACCCCCGAAGACATCGAGCAGTGGAACGCTGCATCCGACGATTGGCACACCACGGCTGCCACGGTGGATCTGCGCGAGGGCGGCGCTTTCACCTCACGCATGGAGGCAAAGAACGGCAGCATGGGATTCGACTTCGCGGGCATCTACACCAAGATCGTGCCCAATGCGCTGATCGAATATTCCTTCGGCGACCGCACCGGGCAAGTCGAGTTCATCGATGGTCCAGGCGGCGTCAAGGTGCGCGTGACCTTCGACGGTGAAACAACCCACCCGGTCGAGCAGCAACGCGAAGGATGGCAAGCCATTCTCAACAACTTCGCGCGCCACGTGGAGAAGCGATAGTTCTCGATATGCCATGGAACTGTCCGACTGTAGCGAAGAAGAGCGCAGGGATCTCGCCGTCCTCGAAACGCGGATCGGTCGCGCGCACCTGCACCAACGCCTGAGCCTCGAAGGCGAGCATGAGGCCTACCTCGTCCGCCGCAACAGGAAGTGGTACTCGCTTCCCACCTTGATCCGCGTCTCGCTCGCGCTGACCGGGTTGCGCGCACGCGGGCGGCGCAACGTGCTGGACATCCGGCTGCGGGACAACGAGGTCCGGCTCGGGCGCCTGCCGCCGGCCTTCGAGGGTTTCAGGCTGCTGCACCTGAGCGACCTGCACATCGACATGAGCGAGACCCATCTGGAACGTCTGATCGGTAGCGTGCGCGGCGTTGCGCATGATGTCTGCGTGCTGACCGGGGATTTCCGGTTTCGCAGCTTCGGGCCGTACACGCCTACGCTCGACGCGCTGGCACGCTTGCGGCCTCATCTGGGCGAGGCAGTCTATGCGGTTCTGGGCAATCACGACACCATTCGCATGGTGCCGGGCATGGAAGCGCTTGGCATCGGCGTGCTCATGAACGAAGCGGTGGGGATCGAACGCGATGGCGATGTGCTCATGCTGGTCGGCATCGACGATGCGCACTACTTTCGGACGCACAACTTCCACAAGGCGGCTGCCGATCTCGCACCGGATGCCTGCGCGATCCTGCTTTCACACACGCCCGAGCCCTATCGCCTTGCGGCGCACGCCGATTTCAGCCTGATGCTCAGCGGGCACACCCATGGTGGGCAGATCTGCCTGCCCGGCGGCATACCGATCCTCACCGACTCCGACGCGCCACGCGCCACGGCCCGAGGGCCCTGGCGGCACCACGGGATGGCCGGCTACACCTCGGTGGGCTGCGGCTCGTCAGTGGTCGATGTCAGGTTCAATTGCCCGCCCGAGATCACGTTGCACCGGCTGCACAGGGCGCGTTGAGCCGCAACTTGCGCAGCCACTGCCAAAGGTGCACCCTTGCGCCATGAAACGACGAGCCGTCCTGGGCAGCGCGTTCGCCCTTGCGTTGATGCGGAACAGTTCGCTGGCAGGCGCAGCCGACAAGGTGCTGCGCCTCGGCTGGGTCACCGCGCAGGATGCCGCCAGCCTGATGCCGGTGGTCGCGGCGTTTCGGGCCTCGCTGGCCAAGCTGGGGTATGTCGAGGGCAGCAACCTCGTCATCGAGTTCAGGTACGGCGACGGCTCGGCCGGACGCGTCCCCGAATTGATCGCGGAGCTTCAGCGCATCCCGGTCGATATCCTGCTCGCACAGGGAGGGCCGGCGGTCGACATCGTCGCCGAGCTTCCGGTGGCCGTGCCGGTGGCCTACGTCTTCAGCGGCGATCCTGTCTCGGCCGGCTTCGCGAAGAGCCTCGCGCACCCCGACTCGAACATGACCGGCCTGACGCTGCTGGCCGCCGAGATCAACGGCAAGCTGCTGGAGATCCTGCGCGAGATGGTCCCGTCGCTGCGCGACGTCGCGATCGTGGCCAACCCTGAGCACCCCGGCTCGAACATCGAGCGTGACTACACCGACAACGCCGCAAGGCAACTCGGGCTGCACACCGAGTACTTTCCCGCGCGAACGCGTGACGAATTGACGTCCTCGCTCGAGGCGATGTCCGCTTCGCCGGCGCGCGCGGTGTCGATCTTCAGCGACAGCTTCGTGGTGTCCAGCCGGCGGCAGGTTCTCGATTTCGCCATCGCGCGCAAGATGCCCGTCATGTCGGGCTGGCCGATCTTCGCGGACAGCGGCGCACTCTGCACCTACGGGCCGCGCCTCGTGGACTCCTATGCGCGGCTCGCTTCGTACGTCGATCGCATTGCCAAGGGCGCCAGGCCCGCGGACCTGCCGATCGAGAGGCCGACGACCTTCGAACTGGTGCTGAACCTGAAGACGGCCGACGCGATCGGGCTCAAGCTGCCGCAGTCGCTGCTGGTGCGTGCCGACCGGTTGATCAGTTGAGCATCACCGGGCCATGAACCCGATCACCAAGGCGTTCACCAGATCGATGAAGAAACCGCACACCAGCGGCACCACGATGAAGGCGCGCGGCGCGGCGCCGTGTTCACGCGTCACCGCGCTCATGTTGGCGATGGCCGTCGCGGTCGAGCCGAGCGCGATGCCGCCGAAGCCGGCGCAGATCACGGCCGATTCGTAGTCGCGTCCCATGCACAGGTAGACGACGAAGATGGTGAAGGCGATCGCCATGATCACCTGCAGCACGATCGCGGTCAGCACGAAGACTGCGACGCCCTGCATCTGCCAAAGTTGGAGGCCCATGAGCGCCATGGTGAGGAAGACGCCGAGACAGATGTCGGCGATCAGGGACACGCCGGCCCGCATGCGGTCCCAGTGCCAAAGCTGGCCCTTCTGCGCGGTGAACAGTGCGGTCACGTTGCGCACCAGGATGCCGGCGATGAGAGCGCCGACGAAGGCCGGCAGCCTCAATCCGGTCATGGCGATGAGGTCGCTGATGCCGCGACCCATGATCAACGCCACATTGAGCCAGAGCAGCGCGAGCAGCACGCTGTTGTAGTCGAGGCGGGTGCGGTTCTCGTCCTCGTAGTGGGCGCCGGGCGCCAGCGCGGCCTCGGCAGACGAACGGACGCGGTGCCGTTTCATCAGGTAGGTGGCAATGGGCCCGCCGATGGCGCATGCGGCGATCAGCCCCGCCATGTTGCTCGACAGGCCGATGACCTCGGCGTTGGTGATGCCGAGGTCGCTGACGAAATGGGGCACCCATGCCAGGGTGGTGCCCACGCCACCCGTGAGGGAGATCGAGCCTGTCAGCAGACCCGCGCGGCGGTCGAGCCCGAAGCCGGTCGCCACGGCCATGCCGAGCAGGTTCTGCATCACCATGTAGCCTGCGGAGAGCGCTAGCAGAATCGCCAACGGCCGCCCGCCTTGGCGCAAGGTCCGCACGTCCGACGCCAGGCCGATGGCCGCGAAGAAATACAGCAGCAGGACGTCCCGCACGCCGAGCTGGAAGTCGACCTTCAGCCCGAAGGCGAGATACAGCGCGCTGACAGTCGCGATGCACACCAGTCCGCCCACGACCGGCTCCGGAATGCTGTAGCGCCGCAACAGCTCGAAGCGGCGCGTGCAGGTCTTGCCGACGAAAAGCAGCAGGACCGCGAGTGTGAAGCTGACGTAGGCATCGAAGTGGAATTCCTGTGGCAAGTCCGTGCTCCAGTCACTGGTCCATCGCGGCCCGCACCTCGCGCCCGAGCTCGATGACCGACATTGCGTAGTAGCTGCTCCAGTTGTAGCGCGTGATCACGTAGAAATTCTGCGTGCCGGCCACGTAGCTCGGCGGTTCGCCGCCGTTCTGCAATTCGATGAGCGCGAGCAGCCCCTTGAACCTGAGCGCCTCGCCTTCGAGCACGGCGCCGCCCGCCACGAAGGCATCGGCGCTGAAGGTCGGCACGATGTCCGGGGCCAGCAGGACGGCCTTCTGGAGCCTCGACGGGTCGAAGCCGACGGGGAAGATCGGCTGCATGCCCGGTTGCCAGCCGAAGGACTTGAAGTAGTTCGCCACCGAGCCGATCACGTCGACGGGGTTGTTGACCAGGTCGATGCGCCCGTCGCCGTCGAAATCCACTGCGTACTTGGCGATGCTGCTTGGCATGAACTGGGGCATGCCCATGGCACCGGCGTAGCTGCCCAGGGGTGCCATCGGATCTTCAGCCGTGCGGCTTTCGGTGCTCAGGAAGCTTTCGAGTTCGCTACGGAAAAAGGCCTGGCGCTCGGGCGCGCGTGGATGGGCTTGCGGAAAGTCGAAGGACAGCGTCGCCAGCGCGTCGATGACGCGGAAGCTGCCCATGTTGCGGCCGTAGATGGTCTCGACGCCGATGATGCCGACGATGATTTCGGCCGGCACGCCGAACTGGGCTTCGGCGCGCGCCAGCGTGTCGGCGTTGTTGCGCCAGAAGCGCACGCCGGCCGAGATACGCACCGGGTCGATGAAGCGGCTGCGGTAGACGTACCAGTTCTTCGGCGTGCCGGTGGGGGCGGGCAGCATCAGGCGCGGCACGTTCGGCAATTGCTTGGCGTTGCCGATGGTGGCGCGCACCCATTGGCGGTCGAGCTTGCGGCGCGCGGCGACCTCGTCGGCGAACTGCATCGCGTCTTCGCGGGTGGCATAGGAAATGCCGCTGCGCACGGTGGCGGTCGGCTTCGGCTTCTTGTGCGCGGCCTGGGCGGCAGAGGAATGCGTCGGGATCAGGAATGCGGCCGAGAAGAGGAGAGCCGAGACGAGCGGCGCCGAGAGAAAGGCGTTCGACAGAGGGCGTGGCATTGCGCGCATTGTGCCGTCCGCACGGCATTCACCGGAAAACTTCACATGTGGTTTCAGCGCGGCCACGACAGTCGGCGGAATTCGGAGCGCAGGGCCGACAAGGCGGCGCCGGGCGTCTTCGCATAACGCTGCGCTTCGAGGCGCAGGAGCCAGTCGTGTGCCGCCTGTGCATTCGCGCCGAAGCGTTCGGAAAGGCGCGTCGCCATCTGGCGCGGCGGGGCGGTCTCCGGCACGTCGATGCCGGCCTGCTTGAGCCGCGCGCGGGCCTGGCCGAGCAGCCGCAGCCAGGGGTCGTGCCGGCTGCGTTCCCAGAGCGTCCAGCCCGCAGCTGCCAGGCTGGCGGCGACCATCAGCACGAGGAGCACGACGATGAGGTCCTGCATGCTGGGTGCTTCGAACCCGAGGCTCTTGAGCAGATCGAGCTGCCGGCTTTGCGTGTAGCTGAGCACCCACTGGTTCCAGCCGTTGTTGACGGCCTCCCAGGCGGCGCGCAGGTGGTGCGCAAGGGTCGGCGTCACGACCTCGAATGCGCCTTCGATCAGGCCCGGCTGCGCCACAAGGCGCCGGAACTGGCCGACCCGGTCGGGCGAGATCGCGCCGGTCGGGTCGATGCGGACCCAGCCTGTGCCTTCCTGCCAGACCTCGGCCCAGGCGTGTGCGTCGCTGTGGCGCACGACCCAGTAGTTGTCGACGCCGTTGATCTCGCCGCCCTGGTAGCCGGTCACGATCCGCGCCGGGATGTCCAGGGCGCGCATCAGCACCACGAAGGCCGACGCGATGTGTTCGCAGAAGCCTGCCTTGATGTCGAACCAGAACTGGTCGGCGGTGTCATCGCCGTACAGGCCGGGCTCCAGCGTATAGGAATAGCCGCCTGTGCGAAGCCGCTGCAGCACGGCCTGGACGTAGGCCTGTGTGGACGCGCCGCGAAGGGCTGGGTCGCTGCGCATCTGCGCCGCAAGCGCGACGGTGCGCGGATTGGTGCCTGACGGTAGCGCGACGAAAGACTGCATGGCGGCCGTGCGGCGCGTCGGCCCGTACTGGAACTGCGTGAAGCTTTCCACGCGGTAGCGCACCAGATCGGTGAGAGGGCGGTTCGTGACCCATTGCAGCTCGGACGTGCCGAACACGTCGAAGTTGGGAAGATCGGGGCGGCTCGGCGTGGCGTCGAGCGTCAGCAGCATGGGCCGGTTGGAGGGCTCGAGCGTGACTTCATAGCGCGCGGGTTCGCCCTGCACCCGCAGGTTCAGCGGCAACTGGCGGCGCACGAACGGCGCTTGGGACGTCCATTCGCGACCGTCGAAATTCGACAGCACGGGTCCGCGGAAGTACAGGGCGGCTCGGGGCGGGATGACGCCGTTGTCGAATTTGATGCGTGCCGCGATGCCATCGTCGAGCGCGAGCTCCGCGATCGCGCCGACGCGCATCGTGTTCGACAGGCCCGTCCGGCCGGCCATGGCGTCGCTTGGCGTGCCCCACAGTGGCGCCATGCGCGGGAACAGCATGAACAGCACCACCATGATCGGTGCACCGAGCAGAGCCATCCAACCGGCCGTGCGGGCTGCCTGCGAAAGCGGCGGCCTGCCGACCGGCATGTGGGCGTTGACCAGGGCGGTCAGCAGGCCGAGCAATGCCAGAAGCATCGCGAAAGCTGTCGGCAGCGATTGCGAATAGAAGAAGTTCGTGAGCATCGTGAAGAAGCCCAGGAAGAAGATCACGAAGGCGTCGCGGCGGGCTCGCAGTTCCAGCGTCTTGAGGGCGAGGAGGATGACGATGAGGGTTACGCCTGCGTCGCGGCCCAGGAGCGTGCGGTGGGTGGAGAACGTTGCTATGAGGGTGAGGGCGAGGAGGGCGGCTCGCCACCACTTGGTGGGCAATGGCTTTGCCTGGACCGCGAGGCTGCCGCGCCAGAGGAGGACTATGGCGGCCAGGAGGCTGCACCACCAAGGGAGGTTGGGGACCTGGGGGAGGACGATGAGGGTGATGACCGAGAGGAGGAAGAGGG
The DNA here is from genome assembly GCF_056397705.1 of Variovorax sp. 05L425. NCBI lineage: Bacteria > Pseudomonadati > Pseudomonadota > Betaproteobacteria > Burkholderiales > Comamonadaceae > Variovorax > Variovorax sp. 05L425. The sequence goes on from NZ_JBFTNY010000010.1 coordinate 72,839, forward strand.
TGTCTCGGGTGTCTCTTGGGAGGGTTTGGAGGTTGGCTAGTGGGGTCATGGGCTTGGGGCTTTCTGACCTTGAGGGCCTTTGGGGAGGCTGTTGGCCGGGTCTCGCCCCGGCGGGCGACCTACTTTCTTTTGCTTCGCCAAAAGAAAGTAGGCAAAGAAAAGGCGACCCTGCTGTGGGCGTCCCTGCGCTTCGCTCCGGGCAACCTGCGGTGCTCGCTTTTCGTGGGGTCCGCGCAAACTCGCTTCGCTCAAACACGCGCGGCCCTGATCCACGAAAAGCTCCGCTMCTCGGCACCCCCAGAAGGGAGTGCTCGGGCCGTCGCTTCGCTCGGCCCACTGAATACCAACACCAATACCAATACCAGCAGCCAACACAACACAAGGACGCGCCACGGCGCGTTCTGCCTTGGTATTGGTCTTCGTCTTGGGGTCCCCTCTGTGCGTGCCGAGGAGCGCAGCTTCAGGCGGAAAAAGGGCCGCGCGTGTTTGAGCGAAGCGAGTTTGCGCGGACCCCGCCTGAAGCGAGCACCGCAGGTTGCCCGAAGCGAAGCGCAGGGACACGCACAGTGGGGTCGCCTTTCTTTTGCTTACTTTTCTTTGGCGAAACAAAGAAAAGTGAGTCGCCCGCCGGGGCGAGACCCGGCCCACCGCCTCAGCAACCCCCCCATTCAACATGTAGCAAGCACCTCCAAACACCGCCTCTTATGCCCCTCGCCCGCCGAAGGCGCAACCACCCGACCCCCAACCCGTACCCCGTACTCAACCCCCAACCGATCCGCCATCAAAACCCAAGCACAAACCCGAGAAACCTGAGCTTCCCCTTCAGGCAACCCCGCATGCTGAACATCCAGCCAGAGCTCTTCCCTCTGCGCCTGCTGCGCATCCCGGCTAACCAGTTCATCAGACCCCGCAGCCTGCGCCCGAGCCGCTCTTTTCCAGACGACAAGCTTCAACGAATCCCCCCGCCGATAAGCCCGCACCCCGTCATATTCCCCAGCCACATGAGTACGCGTCAACGCCGAAGCAGCCTGCCCCGCAAGCGGCTCCCCGACAGGCAGCGGCGGCGGATTCACCTCAGGCGCCGGATAGACCAGCACCTTCGAAGCCGGCCGCCAAACCGTCCACACCCGAAAGGTCCCCAACGGAAACCGGGTCTCGGCAGTCAGCGTCGGCACCGCATGCAGCCCACGCCGCTCAGGCCTGAACGCCACCTCCACCGTCGCGCTCCCTTGCGCAGGCACGTCACTCCACGACCATTGCCCACTGCGATGCACCGCCAGCCCGATGCCATAACGCGTGCTCCGCCGCGCGTTATGCAACACCACTCGAAAGACAGCCGCCGACCCCGCGTACTGCGCCTCGGGCGGCATCAGATGCATCGCCAGCCCCCGCAACGTCCCATGACACACATGCATCCCAACCGCCACGCACCCCGCGAGCAGAAAGGTCAGCAGATACCCCAGATTGAGCTGGTAGTTGATCGAAGCGACCAACAGCAGCAGCAGCGTCGCAGCCAGCATCAATCCGGCCACCGTCGGCACGATGTACACATTGCGCTGCGTGAGTTCGAGCGTGTCCGAAGGCGGACGACGCGAAATGAACCACCGGTCGATACGAGACCGGAGCGGCGCGAACGACCGCGCGACCCCGACGCGAGCCGGCGCAGGCACTTTCACGGCAGTGGCACCGCCGCGGTCATCGCGCGCACCTGTTCGACCGCGCCCCGGCCGGCGTCGCCCACAGGCGTGAGCCGGTGCGCGATGGTCTGCGGAAGCACGGCCTGCACGTCATCCGGCGCAACGTAGTCGCGATTGGCCAGAAGCGCTTGCGCCTTGGCGGCGCGCAACACGGCGATGCCCGCACGTGGCGACAGACCCTGGAGGAACCAGCGCCCGGAGCGCGTGGCGGCGATCAGGTCCTGAACGTAGTTCAGCAGCGGTTCCGACGCATGAACCTGGAGCACACGTTGCTGCAAGGCTGTCAGTTCGCCGGCTGTCAGCAGCGCGGGAAGGCTGGCAAGCAAGTCGCGCCGGTCGGCGCCCGCAAGCAACTCGCGCTCGGCGGCCCGGTCGGGGTAGCCGAGCGAGATGCGCATCAGGAAACGATCGAGCTGCGATTCCGGCAACGCGAAGGTGCCCAACTGCTCGTGCGGGTTCTGCGTGGCGATGACGAAGAAGGGCGTTGGCAGCGGGCGCGTCTCGCCTTCCACGGTCACCTGCTTTTCTTCCATCGCTTCGAGGAGGGCGCTCTGTGTCTTGGGGCTCGCGCGGTTGATCTCGTCGGCCAGCAGCACCTGGGCAAAGATCGGGCCCGGATGGAAGACGAAGGCTTGCTGTCCCCGGTCGTAGATCGCCACCCCCGAGAGATCCCCCGGCATCAGGTCGGCGGTGAACTGCACCCGCGAGAACTGCAAGCCGAAGGTATGTGAAAGCGCATGCGCCAGCGTCGTCTTGCCGACGCCCGGAACGTCCTCGATCAGCAGGTGGCCGCCCGCCAGCAAACAGGCCACGCAATCACGCACCTGAGCCTCTTTGCCCACGATCACCGTGTTAAGCTGACCGAGCAAACTGGCGAGCTTCGCGGCAACGTCCATTTTTGTATCCATATGCAAACCATACCTTAAGCCTTGTGGCCCCGTCCGGCCAGAGGCCAGGCGCAATCGATCCATGGGCAAAACCGGCTATTTCACACACCGCGACTGCTGGAAACACGACATGGGGCAGGGCCATCCGGAATGCCCCGCGCGGCTCGATGCCATCGAGGATCGGCTGCTCGTCACCGGCGTCGGCGACGCACTGCACAAGGGCGATGTGCCGCTCGCCACGCTGCCTCAGATCACCCGCGCACACAGCGTCGCGCACATGGAGCACCTCGAAGCGCTGAGCCAGCGGCTCGTCGAGGACGAACCGGCCGGTGGTCCGGACCATGCGCAGATCGATCCGGACACCTCACTGACCCGCTTCACCATGCTGGCCGCGCGCCGTGCGGCCGGTGCCGCGATCGCGGCGACTGATGCGGTGATTGCCGGCGAGGTCGACAACGCCTTCTGCGCCGTGCGGCCCCCAGGGCACCATGCTTGCCGTGACAAGGCCATGGGCTTCTGCTTTTTCAACAACGTCGCGATCGCCGCCCGCCACGCCATCGAAGAGCATGGGCTGGAGCGTGTCGCGATCGTCGATTTCGACGTGCACCATGGCAACGGCACCGAGGACATCCTGAGCAACGATCCCCGCGTGCTGATGGTCGGGATCTTCCAGCATCCTTTCTATCCGTACAGCGGCACCGAGCATCCGGCGCCGAACATGCTCAACCTGCCGGTGCCGGCCTATACCAAGGGCATGGATGTGCGCGAGCTCATCGAGGCCTGCTGGATGCCCCGGCTCGAAGAGTTCCGGCCGCAGATGATCTTCGTGAGCGCCGGATTCGACGCGCACCGCGACGACGATCTCGGTCAACTCCGGCTCAACGAACACGACTTCGCCTGGATCACCGGGCGAGTCGTCGACGTGGCCCGCCGGCATGCCGGCGGGCGCATCGTGTCCATGCTCGAAGGCGGTTACAACCTCGACGCCCTGGCGCGCAGTGTCGAGGCACATCTGCGGGTGCTCGCCGACCTCTAGTTCTGGTTTCGATCGATGGATTTCAGCGCTTTCAACGAAAAGCTTGGCCAGATCCATGCGCAAAACGTGTGGATCCAGCTCGGCGTATTGGCCGCCTGCATCGTCGTCGCATGGGCGATCTGCAGATGGTTCGGGCGCGATCAGCCCGAGGATTCGATCTGGTTCGGCGAGCGCGTTTTCGACGGCTTGTTGTTCCCGTTGCTGGCACTGCTGCTGAGCGAGCTTTCGCGACGCTCGGCGCTGTCATTGGGCTTTGAGCCCGCGCTGGTGTTGCGGATTGCTGTCTCGGTGTTTGTCTCGCTCGCGGTGATCCGCTTTTTCGCGCGCGTGTTGCGGGCTGTTTTTCCGGCCTCCGCGGTGGCGCGGCTGGTCGAGCGAACGATTTCGTGGATCGCGTGGATCGGCGCGATCCTCTGGATCGTCGGTCTCTTGCCGCCGGTCCTGGCGGAACTCGACGAGATCACGCTGGCTTTCGGGCGAACGCGGGTGAGCCTGCGCACCATCCTCAACGGCCTGCTGTCGGCAGGCCTGGTGCTCGTGATCGCGTTGTGGATTTCATCGACGATCGAAAAGCGCGTCCTGCGGGAGGCCGTACACGATCTGTCGATGCGCAAGGTCGCGTCGAATGCGGTCCGCGCCTTTCTGCTGCTGATCGGCCTGCTGTTCGCGCTGTCGGCGGTCGGGGTGGACCTGACGGCGCTGACGGTCCTTGGCGGCGCATTGGGCGTCGGCCTGGGCTTCGGCCTGCAGAAACTCGCGGCCAACTATGTCAGCGGCTTCGTGATCCTTCTCGAGCGATCGATACGCATCGGCGACAACGTCAAGGTCGATGGCTTCGAGGGCCGCATCACCGACATCAAGACGCGGTACACGCTGGTGAGGGCGGGCAACGGGCGCGAGTCGATCGTGCCGAACGAATCGCTGATCACGAGTCGTGTCGAGAATCTTTCGCTGGCCGATCTCAAGTTCGGCATATCGACCAACATCATCGTCGGGTACGAAAGCGACGTGTCGCAGGTGCAGGCGATCCTTTGCGGTGCGGCGGCTGCGCAGCCCCGCGTGATGAGGGATCCGGCGCCGATCGCCTTTCTGCTCAACTTCGTGCCTGATGGATTGGAGTTCAGCCTGAACTTCTGGGTGTCCGATCCGGACAAGGGCCGGGACAACCTGCGCTCGGCGATCAACATCGCGATTCTCGAAGGCTTGCGCAACGCGGGCATCGTCATCGCCAACCCGCAACGGGTGGTGCGTGTTGAATCGTTACCTTCTAGAGTTACGTCTCTAGGCGCGGCTCATCTATAATCACGAAAAAGCACGACCGTTCTTTTTTGCGCACCGACGATGGAGCGCACCCCTGATTGAAATGGACAGTTCGCGCAGAGGCCGGCGCCTAAAATCATCGGCTGCTCTGCATACCCCCGGTTTCGCAAATCAATGGAGTCAAACCAATGAAGATTCTGGTCCCCGTCAAGCGGGTCGTCGACTACAACGTCAAGGTTCGCGTCAAGAGCGACGGCACGGGCGTTGACATCGCCAACGTCAAGATGAGCATGAACCCCTTCGACGAGATCGCCGTCGAAGAGGCTGTGCGATTGAAGGAGAAGGGCGCGGCCACCGAGATCATCGCCGTGTCCTGCGGCGATGCGAAGTGCCAGGAGACCTTGCGCACGGCGATGGCCATTGGTGCCGATCGCGGCATCCTGGTCGAGACGACTGAAGAACTCCAGCCGCTGGCCGTTGCCAAGCTGCTGAAGGCACTGGTCGACAAGGAACAGCCCCAGTTGATCATCCTCGGCAAGCAAGCCATCGATGACGATGCGAATCAGACGGGCCAGATGCTCGCAGCATTGGCTGATCTTCCCCAGGCGACGTTCGCCAGCAAGGTCGAAGTGGCTGGTGACAAGGTCAACGTCACCCGCGAAGTCGACGGCGGCCTGGAAACCATCTCGCTGTCGCTGCCCGCAGTCATCACCACCGACCTGCGCCTGAACGAGCCGCGCTATGTGACGCTGCCCAACATCATGAAGGCCAAGAAGAAGCAGCTCGACACCGTGAAGCCCGAGGACCTCGGCGTGGACGTCAAGCCGCGCCTGAAGACATTGAAGGTCTCCGAGCCGCCCAAGCGCGGCGCCGGCATCAAGGTGCCCGATGTCGCCACGCTGGTGGACAAGCTGAAGAACGAAGCCAAGGTGATCTGATCATGACCGTACTTGTTATTGCCGAACACGACCACGCCACGCTCAAGCCGGCGACCCTGAACACCGTGACCGCAGGGATTGCCTGCGCCAGCGGCGATGTCCACGTGCTGGTGGCTGGCGCCAACGCTGCCGAAGCCGGCAAGGCAGCCGCCCAGGTGGCAGGCGTTGCCAAGGTGATCGTGGCTGACAGCCCGAGCCTGGCGGACAACCTCGCGGAGAACGTCGCAGCCCAGGTGCTGGCGATCGCGAAGAACTACAGCCACATCCTGTTCCCGGCCACGGCCAACGGCAAGAACGTCGCGCCGCGCGTCGCAGCCAAGCTGGACGTCGCTCAAATCAGTGACATCACCAAGGTCGACAGCCCCGACACCTTCGAGCGTCCGATCTATGCGGGCAATGCGATCGCCATCGTGCAAAGCTCCGACGCCATCAAGGTCGTCACCGTGCGCACGACGGGCTTCGATGCAGCGGCAGCCACAGGTGGCAGCGCAGCGGTGGAACCCGTGGACGGCGTAGCCGACAGCGGCAAATCGAGCTTCGTGGGCCGGGAAGTCACCAAGAGCGAGCGTCCCGAACTGACGGCCGCCAAGATCATCGTCTCGGGCGGCCGAGCCCTCGGCAGCGCGGAGAAGTTCACCGAGGTGATGGCGCCTCTGGCGGACAAGCTCAACGCGGGCCTGGGTGCCAGTCGCGCCGCAGTGGACGCAGGCTACGCGCCGAACGACTGGCAAGTGGGCCAGACGGGCAAGATCGTGGCGCCGCAGCTCTACATCGCCTGCGGCATCTCGGGCGCCATCCAGCATCTGGCCGGCATGAAGGACTCCAAGGTGATCGTGGCGATCAACAAGGACGAAGAAGCCCCGATCTTCTCGGTGGCCGACTACGGCCTCGTGGCTGACCTGTTCACGGCCGTGCCGGAACTGGTCAAGGCACTTTGAGAAACATCCATCGATGGTGAAGCCAAAGGGCATCGTTCGCGATGCCCTTTTTTTCGCATCGATTCGCATTCGGCCGCACGGCCATAGGAGAGACTCATGAGCTACACCGCTCCCATCAAAGACATGCTGTTCGACATCGAGCACCTCGCGAACATCGCACAGGTGTCTCAAATGCCGGGCCTCGAAGAGGCCGGCCTCGAAACAGCGCAAGCCGTACTCGAAGAGTGCGCCCGATTCAATCAGGACGTGATCGCGCCGCTCAACGTGGCCGGCGACCGCGAGCCTTCTTCCTTCAAGGACGGCAAGGTCACGACGACGCCCGGCTTCAAGGAAGCCTTCGCGCAATACGTGGCGGGCGGCTGGCAGGGTTTGCAACATCCCGCCGACTTCGGCGGCCAGGGCTTGCCGAAGCTCATCGGCGCCGCTTGCGTCGAGATGCTGAATTCAGCCAACTTGAGCTTCGCACTGTGCCCGTTGCTGACGGACGGTGCGACCGAGGCGCTGCTCACGGCCGGCTCAGACGAGCTCAAGGCCACCTACCTCGAGAAGCTCGTGAGCGGCCAGTGGACCGGCACGATGAACCTGACCGAGCCGCAGGCCGGCAGCGATCTCTCATTGGTACGAAGCCGCGCCGAACCGCAGGCCGACGGCACCTACAAGGTGTTCGGCACCAAGATCTTCATCACCTACGGTGAGCACGACATGGCCGAGAACATCGTCCATCTCGTGCTGGCGCGCGTGACCGGTGCGCCTGAGGGCGTGAAGGGCATCAGCCTGTTCGTGGTGCCGAAGTTCCTCGTCAACAAGGATGGATCGCTGGGCGCTCGCAACGATGTCCACTGCGTGAGCATCGAGCACAAGCTCGGCATCAAGGCATCGCCCACGGCGGTCCTCCAGTACGGCGACCATGGGGGCGCCATCGGCTACCTGGTCGGCCAGGAGAACCGCGGCCTCGAGTACATGTTCATCATGATGAATTCGGCGCGCTATGCGGTCGGCATGCAGGGCGTCGCGATTGCGGAGCGCGCCTACCAGCATGCGGTGGCCTATGCCAAGGAGCGCGTGCAGAGCAGGCCCGTCGACGGCTCGATGAACGCGAGCGCGCCGATCATTCATCACCCTGACGTGAAGCGCATGCTGATGACGATGCGTGCGTACACCGAAGGCTGCCGCGCGATGGCGTCGGTGGCTGCGGCAACCTACGACGCCGCGCACCATCACGCTGATGCAGACACGCGCAAGCAGAACGAGGCCTTCTACGAATTCCTGGTGCCGCTGGTCAAGGGCTACAGCACGGAGATGAGCCTGGAAGTGGCATCGCTGGGCGTGCAGGTGCACGGCGGCATGGGCTTCATCGAGGAGACCGGTGCGGCGCAGTACCTGCGTGACGCCAAGATCCTCACAATCTACGAGGGCACCACGGCCATCCAGGCCAACGACCTCGTCGGCCGCAAGACGGCACGCGACGGCGGCAAGACTGCAAAGGCAGTCGCCGCGCAGATCGAGGCTACGGAAGCCGAACTCGCAAAGCGCGACAGCGCCGATGCAAAGGCCGTGGGCAAGCGCCTGAAGGCGGCCCGCGAGGCGTTTGTCGACGTGGTCGACTTCGTCGCGGGCCAGACCAAGACGTCGCCCAACGCGGTGTTCGCGGGCAGCGTGCCTTATCTGTTGCTTGCGGCCAATGTGGTTGCGGGCTGGCAGCTTGCGCGCTCCCTGCTGATCGCGGAAGACCTTGCGAAGGCGGGCACCGACGTGGCCTTCATGAAGGCCAAGATCGCGACGGCACGCTTCTACGCGGAGCACATCCTGAACAAGGCGCCGGGCGTTCGAGACAGCATCGTCGAAGGCGCCGACAGCGTCACAGCCCTCGCAGTCGAGTCTTTCTAGGGATGTTGCTCTCCCCCAGGTTGGCCCACTTCGTGTGGCCGCCCACCCCTCACCGGGGGCAACACCAGCGGCCCGGCCAAGCCGGTTCCGCGGTGTTTCCCGAAGGGGCCTCGCTTTGCGGGCCGCTTTTTAATAGTTCATCCATAAGTTCCGGAGACCTCATGTCCAAGTTGCCACCCGTGCTCGCCAACCTGCCGCTGCCCATCATCGGCTCACCGCTGTTCATCATCAGCAACCCCAAGCTCGTGATTGCGCAGTGCAAGGCTGGCGTGGTGGGTGCGATGCCCGCACTCAATGCACGGCCCGCATCGCAGCTCGAAGATTGGCTCGCCGAGATCACGGAAGAGCTCGCGGCCTACAACAAGGCGAATCCGACGAAGCCGGCCGCGCCCTTCGCGATCAACCAGATCGTGCACAAGAGCAATGACCGGCTCGAGCACGACATGGAACTGGTCGTGAAGTACAAGGTGCCGATCGTCATCACCTCGCTCGGCGCACGCACCGACGTCAACGACGCGGTCCACAGCTATGGCGGCGTGACGCTGCACGACATCATCAACAACGCCTTCGCAAGGAAGGCGATCGAGAAGGGCGCCGACGGGATCATTGCCGTGGCGGCTGGAGCGGGCGGTCATGCGGGCGTGAAGAGCCCGTTTGCACTCGTCCAGGAAATTCGCCAGTGGTTCGACGGCCCGATCGCGCTGTCGGGCTCCATCGCCACGGGTGGCGCGGTGCTTGCGGCACAGGCCATGGGCGCGGACTTCGCCTACATCGGCACGGCTTTCATCGCGACTGAAGAGGCGCGCGCGAGCGACGAGTACAAGCAGGCCATCGTCGACGGCACGTCCGACGACATCGTCTATTCGAACCTGTTCACCGGCGTGCACGGCAACTATCTCGCGCCGAGCATCGTGGCCGCAGGCATGGATCCGGCCAACCTGCCCCAAGGCGAACTGAAGACGATGAACTTCGGCGGCGGCGAAGGCAGCAAGGCCAAGGCCTGGAAGGACATCTGGGGCTCGGGCCAGGGCATCGGCGCCGTGACCGAGGTCGCAACGGCCGCGGCCTTCATCGAGAAGCTCAAGCGCGAATACCAGGAAGCGCGCAGCCGCCTTGCCCTCTGAGCATCTGGCCGTAAGCACTGCGGCGCCGGCCTCGGTCAGTCGCATGCCGTTGCTGGATGCGGTGAAGGGCGTCGCCTGTCTCCTCATCGTCGGACATCACCTGTCGCGCTACGGGCCGCTTCCGGCGGGCGCTTCGTCGCTCGCGCCGGCGCTTTTCGACTGGCTGTCGCAGAACGGGCGCCTCGCGGTCCAGGTGTTCCTGGTGCTGGCGGGCTTTCTGGCTGCAGGCAGTCTTGCGCCCGACGGCGTTCTGCGGGTCGACCGGCCGGTGGCCCGGATCTTCCAGCGCTACGGCCGACTGGTGATGCCCTACCTGGCTGCATTGACCTTCAGCGTCATCGTCGCGGCACTGGTGCGGCCTTGGCTCGACGACGAAGCCGTGCCCGGGCCGCCGGGCATGGCGCAGTTGCTCGCGCACGGGCTGCTGCTGCAGGACCTGCTCGGCTTTGAAGCCCTGTCGACCGGTGTCTGGTACGTGGCCATCGACTTCCAGCTCTTCGTGCTCGCGTTCGCGGCAATCGCCCTGTCGGAGCTGATGCAACGGCGGTGGTCGGTCCGGCCTGAAAGATCGCGTTGGGTGATGTTGGGACTCGTGGTGTCGCTGGTCGTCTCGTCGCTGATCTTCTTCAATCGCCACGCCGAGCTCGACACAACCGCGCTGTACTTCTTCGGCTCCTACGGCCTGGGACTGCTCGTGTTCTGGATCGGGCGCGCGACGCGAAGCAGCACATGGCGCTCTGCGGTGCTGATGCTGGCGCTGTTGGGCGCCGCCGCACTGGCCGTCGAATGGCGTAGCCGCATCGCGATCGCGCTGGTCACCGCGCTGGCTGTCGCAGTGATCCAGCATCTCGACGGACTGAAGCCGGCCGCGTGGCCGTCAGTCGGCGAGCCGCTGGTGCGACTGGGGCGCATCTCGTATTCGCTGTTTCTGATTCACTTTCCGGTGCTGCTCCTGGTGAGCGCCGTGGTGAGTCATTTCCTGCCGGACACACCCTGGATCGACCTGATGGGTCTGCTGGCGACCGTTGCGTTGTCGATTGCCGCGGCAATGCTGCTGTATCGATGGGTCGAATCCCGGCCCGCGACATGGCGCGCCGTGCTGGGCCTCTTTGCAGGCCTGCTGGCCTGCGGCGCGATCGTGTCGTTGGTCTAGGGCCTGTTCACACTACTTCCGCGATCCCCGGAAGTAGTGTGAACAGGCCCTAACGGCTGCCCAGCGCCTTGGCGTAGTGCTCCGAGAATCGCTCGGCGACGGATTCCCAGTCGTAGTGTTTGGCGGTCGCTTGCGCGGCGTTGGACATTTCAATGCAACGTTCCGCGCCGAGGCTCGCGACTTCGCGCACGACTGCGAGGTCCTTGGCGCTGCCGTCGAAATCCAGGAAGAAGCCGTTGACGTCGCGTTGGACAAAGCCGTTGACAGGCTCCATGTCGCGGCAGATCACGATCTTGCCTGCAGCCATGGCTTCGAGGATGCCCACGCCGAAGCCTTCGTACTCGCTGCCCGTGATGAACACCGAGCGTTGCTGCAACGCCTGGATGAGCAAAGCGTCTTCGATGTAGGGATGCAGCTTGATCGAGCCGCCAAGCTGGAGCGCCTCGATCTTTGCCTTGAAGCCGTCCCCGAGATGGTCGAAGTCGGGACCTGCGACGAGGAGATCAATGGCGACCCCTTGGTCACGAGCCTGGGCGACAACGTCGATCACCGCGTCGATGCGCTTGTTGCGAGACCAACGGCCCCAGTAGATCCACTTCGTGGGATCCGGTGCGCCAGTGATGCGTCCGCGCTGGAATTTCGAGAAGGCAATGCCGTTGTCGCACTGGTCGACGTGGCCTGAGTAGCGGCCGAAGTACTCGGCATCCGATTGGCTGACCGCGAGAACCCGGCGGTAGTGACCCAGCAGCGGGCGCATCAGGAAATGCTCGTGTGCCCACTTGAATGCCTGGTGCTGGCGAGTGTGGCGGAACCCGCCGTGCGTGCTCAGGATGGCTGGAATGGCTCGGGATTGAAGCAGCACATTGCCGGTGAGCATCATCAATTGCGGGTCGTGCACGTGCAGCAGGTCGTAACCGGCTGCGAGGCTGCCGAAGCCGCGCGCGTAACCCACCAGCCGATTGCCGGTGACCGGGATCCGGTAGACGTTGATGCCGTCCATGCCGCTCACGGAATAGGCTGCATGCTTGGGCGACACATGCGCCACATCGACCTGCATGCCGTTGCCGGACATGCGGACGGCAAGCTCTCGCACCACGGACTCGATACCGCCCACTTCGGGGAAGTACGTGGGTGTGATGGAAAGGATCTTCAATTTCTTTTCTCCGTCGATCGTCCCTAGCTTAGCGGTTGCGTCATCGAGATTTGGCATGCTCCAAAGGGCTTTTGGCATCAAGATTGGCGAGAGTGCGATATCACCTATGATTGCTGAGTTTTCAGTAAATACTGAAATTCCAAGACAACGCTGTGAATCCTCCCATCCCGCCCATTGCCGGCCTGCGTGCGCTTGACGCTCGCGGCTTGGGGAATCTGGTCCAAGGTGTCGCGGCGCTACTTTGGTTGCCGCAGGCGGGTCTGTTGGCGTGGGCCGTGCAGCGGCTGGGCGCCGGCGAAGGCATCGGTGCGGTGCTGCTGCCGGCGGCGGGCATCCTGCTGTTCGGGCTATTGCGCGCGGCATGCGAGGCGTGGGGCACGCGCCGGGTCTATTCGGTGGCGCGATCCCGTCTGTCGCAACTGCGTATGCAAGTGACAGAAGCGCTGTCAGCGCGTTCGCCGGTCGACAGCGCGCGGCCGGCCTCCGGCCTCGCAGCCAGCGTGATCGCGGAGCAGGCCGAGGCGGTGGTGCCGTACCTGGTGCGCTATGGCCCGGCTCGCTGGCGCGCGACGGTCGTGCCCGTCGTGATCCTGGTGGCCGTGGCGAGTCTCTCGTGGACCGCTGCGGCGATATTGCTGATCGCGGCGCCGCTCATTCCGGTCTTCATGGCCATCGTCGGATGGCGCGCCAGGGCCGCCAGCGAGGCGCAGATGGTGGAGATGGGAGGGATGAGCGCCTTCCTGCTCGATCGACTGCGCGGGCTGGCGACGCTGCGCGCACTCGATGCGGTCGATGCCACCGCGAAGCGTCTCGGAGAGGCGGCGCAAAGCCTTCGCGAGCGCACGATGCACGTGTTGCGCATTGCCTTCCTGTCGTCTGCCGTGCTGGAGTTGTTCTCCGCGCTGGGTGTCGCGATGGTCGCGGCCTACGTCGGCTTCCATCTGCTGGGCACGTTCGAGTTCGGGACCTGGGGCCGGCGGCTGAGCCTCGGCGAGGGGATGTTCATCCTCCTGCTGGCGCCCGCATTCTTCGAACCTCTGCGGGAACTGTCCGCCGTGTGGCACGACCGCGCTGCAGGCGAAGCGGCGCTTGCTTCGCTCGACGGACTTGCACGGGATGGCGTCCTGTTGCCCGGCACGCGGACACCGACGCCTGCGCATGGCCTGGCCGCGCCGGGAGCGCCTTCGTTGCGCATTCGCGATCTGCATTTCTCGCAACCGGGCGGAGACATCCTCTTCGAAGGCTACGACCTGCGCGTGGCCGCGGGCGAGCACGTTGCATTGATGGGCTCGAGTGGTTCCGGCAAGACGGCCTTGCTGAGCCTCATCGCCGGTCTCGTGCCCGCGCGGCAAGGCGAGATCATCGTCGGCGGTGTGCCACTGTCGGATCGCACGGTGACTGCGCTGCGCGGCCGCATGGCGTGGATGGGTCAAAAGCCGCACGTTTTCGCGGGCACCGTGCATGCCAATGTGGCGCTGGGTCGTGCCGGAGTGCAGGCGTCCGACGTCGAGGCCGCGATGCAGTTCGCCGTGCTGGACGACGTCGCCCAGGCGCATCCCGGGATGTCTTTGGGGGAGGGCGGTAGCGGTCTTTCCGGCGGCGAGGCCGTGAGACTTGCGCTGGCCCGCCTGGCCGCGCATCCGGGCGCTGACCTTTTGCTGGTCGACGAGCCGACCGCGCACCTCGACACCTACACCGCAGAGCGCGTGGCCGACGCGCTGATCGAACTCGCACGCGGCAAGACGCTGATCGCAGCGACGCACGATCCCGTGCTGGCCGCGCGCATGAATCGCGTGATCCGCCTCGACGCCATGCCGGCGAAGGAGGCGGCATGAAGCTATGGCGCGACGTTCGTCCCGTGTTGACGCACTTCCTTGCCGCGGAGCCACGCCAACTCGCGCTCGGCGCTGCGCTGGCTGCGCTGACCGTGCTGATGGGCATGGCGCTGCTCGGCCTCTCGGGCTGGTTCATCACGGCCACGGCCCTTGCGGGGCTGCAGGCCGCGACGGCGATCCGCTTCGACGTGTTCATGCCGTCGGCCGCTATCCGGCTGCTGGCGCTCGGGCGCACGGCTTCGCGCTATGGCGAGCGACTGGTCACCCATGACGCGACCTTCGGTGTGCTGGCGGCGCTGCGCGAGCGCTTGTTCCGCGGCTGGGCCGAGCCGGCGGCTGCCCGGCAATTGCTGGCGCGACCGGCCCGGGTGCTCTTCCGTCTCACGGCCGACATCGACGCGCTCGAATCGTTCTATCTGCGCATGCTCGTTCCCGCAGGCGCAGCGCTCGGTGCCGCCATGCTGGCGGGCATCGTGCTCGGGGCGATGCGTCCCTGGATGGGCCTTGTGCTCGCGCTCTGGTTGATCGCCGCGGGCTGGGGCATTGCGCTGGTGATGGCTTCAAGGGCGCGTCCCGCAGCGGTTCGGCGGGCACAGGCCATGGAAGCACTGCGTTCCCGTGCCGTGGATCTGGTGGCAGGGCAGACAGAACTGGTGATGGCCGGCAGGATCGACGCCCAGCGCGAATCGCTGGCAGCAGCCGACCGCCATCTCGCACAGGCCGACCTGACGCTCAATCGCCTCGAAGTCGGTGCCGGCATGGCCTACAGCATGGCCGGCACGTTGACGCTGGCGGCGGTGTTGCTGGCGGTCGGCTCGCTGGCGGGCGAAGGTGCCATCAGCGCACCAGCGGCAGCGCTGGCGCTGCTGGTCGCGCTCACTGCCGTTGAGCCTTTCGCCGCCTTGCGTCGCGGTGCGCTCGAAGCCGGCCGTGCATGGCTGGCGGCAAGGCGATTGGCGCCCCGGATGGCAGTGCAGCACTCACGTAAGCCGCAAGCCTCTCGCGCCTCTGACGATCGCGGCGCGTTGCACTTGGCCCATGTCAGCGCGGCCCATCCCGGCAGCCGCGTGGCCGCGTTGCACGACATCACCCTGGCCCTGGCCGACGGCGAACGCGTGGCGCTGATCGGGCCGTCCGGCGCGGGCAAGTCGACGCTGCTCGCGGTCCTCTCGGGCGATCTCGCGCTGCAGTCGGGCGAGGTCAGCATCCGGCCCCATTGCCTGTTGACGCAACGCACCGAACTCTTCCAGGACAGCCTTCGCGACAACCTGCGGCTGGCCGATCCCGACGCGCACGACGCGCGGCTTCAGGCCGCGCTGACGGCGGCGGGCCTTGCGCACGAAGTGCAGGCCATGGCCTCGGGATACGACACCTTGCTCGGAGAAGGCGGCTTGGGCCTCTCCGGCGGGCAATCCCGCCGCCTCGCGCTGGCTCGGCTGCTGCTGCGCGACGTACCCATCTGGCTGCTGGACGAACCCACGGAAGCATTGGACACTGCGACTGCGCACGACGTGTTGCAGCGCCTCGACGTCGAGGCCGCAGGACGCACCCTCCTGGTCGCGACCCACCTGCGGCGCGAGGCCGCGCTGGCGGACCGCCTGGTCTGCATGCAGGGAGGCCGGATCGTGGCCGACCTCCAGCGCGGCACGCCGGCATTCGACGCGGCATTGAGTGCGCTCAGGCCCGATTGAGTCCAAACGTCACGCAAGAACACGAAAGGAACCCCATGGACCTCGATATCGTCGCTCTCTCACGATTGCAGTTCGCGCTCACGGCGCTCTACCACTTTCTCTTTGTGCCGCTCACCATCGGCCTCTCTGTGCTCATCGCGATCATGGAGACCGTCTATGTGATGACGGGCCGAGTCATCTGGCGCGACATGACGAAGTTCTGGGGCATTCTCTTCGGCATCAACTTCGCGATGGGCGTGGCGACGGGCATCGTCATGGAGTTCCAGTTCGGCATGAACTGGAGCTACTACAGCCATTACGTGGGCGATGTTTTCGGGGCGCCCCTGGCCATCGAAGGGCTGATGGCCTTCTTTCTCGAAGCCACCTTCGTCGGCCTGTTCTTCTTCGGCTGGGACAAGTTGTCCAAGGTCGCGCACCTGATCGTCACCTGGCTGGTCGCCATCGGCTCCAATCTGTCGGCGCTGTGGATCCTCATTGCCAACGGCTGGATGCAGAACCCCGTGGGCGCGGCCTTCAACCCGCAGACGATGCGCATGGAAGTCACCGACTTCGCCGCGGTGCTGACCAATCCGGTGGCGCAGGCCAAGTTCGTGCACACGGTGTCGGCGGGCTACACGGTCGCGGCCGTCTTCGTGCTCGGTGTATCGGCGTGGTATGTGCTCAAGGGACGTCACTTGCAACTCGCGAAGCGCTCGATGACGGTCGCCGCATCCTTCGGTCTCGCGGCCTCCTTGTCGGTGGTCGTGCTGGGCGACGAAAGCGGCTACCTTTCCACCGAACACCAGAAGATGAAGGTCGCGGCACTCGAAGCGATGTGGGAAACCGAACCTGCGCCGGCCGCTTTCACCGCCTTCGGATTTCCCGACCAGCGCACGCGCGAGACGCACTTCGCGGTCCATATCCCGATGTTGCTCGGTCTGATCGGAACGCGTTCGCTGACCACGGTGATCCCGGGTATCGACGAACTGGTGCAGCGCGCCGAGGTGCGCATCCACGACGGCCTCAAGGCCTACGACGCGCTGCAGAAGATCCGCGAAGCGGGCAGCGACGCGAACATCCCGCCCGAAGTCCGCGCGGACTTCGAAAACTTCGGCAACGAGATGGGCTATGCGCTGCTGCTCAAACGCTACGTGGACGACCCGAGACAGGCCACGCCCGAGCAGATATCCAAGGCGGCATGGGACACGATGCCGGCCGTGGCCGAGCTCTACTGGTCCTTCCGCATCATGGTCGGGCTCGGCATGTTCTTCATCGTGCTCACCGCCACGTTCTTCGTGCTCTCCACGCGGCGAAAGCTCGATGCCTACCCCTGGTTGCTCAAGGTTGCGGTCTTCGCGATTCCGCTGCCGTGGATTGCTGCCGAGCTGGGTTGGATCGTGGCCGAAGTCGGCCGCCAGCCCTGGGTGATCGAGGGCGTGCTGCCGACCGCGGTGGCCGTGTCGAACCTCGGTGCCATGACGGTACTGCTGACGATTCTGGGCTTCGTGCTGATCTACACCATCCTGATCGTGATCGAGATGAAGCTGATGCTCAAGGCAATCCGCAAGGGGCCCAAGGAAGGCCCGACACCCGCGCCGTCCGTCTATCGCGGCGAAGCCGATCCTGAAGTGGCCGCGCTGACGCGCAAGCCTCTCGCCGCCGACTGATACGGAGCAACGGAGCACCACAATGATTCTTCACACACTGCTTTCCTACGAATTCCTGCGCGTCGTCTGGTGGCTGCTGCTCGGCGTGCTGCTGGTCGGCTTTGCCGTGACGGACGGCTTCGACCTTGGCACCGGCATCCTGCTGCCCTTCGCGGGCCGCAACGACCTGGAGCGCCGCGTGATCGTGAACAGCGTCGGCCCCGTCTGGGAGGGCAACCAGGTCTGGCTGATCCTGGGCGGTGGCGCCATCTTCGCGGCCTGGCCGCAGCTTTACGCCGTGTCGTTCTCGGGCTTCTACCTCGCGATGTTCGCGATCCTTGCCGCGCTGATCCTGCGGCCGGTCGCCTTCAAGTTCAGGGGCAAGCGCGACGACCGGGCCTGGCGCACGCGCTGGGACATCGCGCTCTTCATCGGCGGCTTCGTGCCTTCGCTGATCTTCGGCGTCGCGATGGGCAACGTGCTCAAGGGCGTGCCGTTCCGCTTCGGGACCGACATGCACATCTTCTATGACGGTTCCTTCTTCGGGTTGCTCAACCCGTTCGCGCTGCTGTGCGGACTGTTGTCGGTCGCGATGCTGATGATGCACGGTGCCGCCTGGCTGCAGTTGAAGACCACGGGGCCTGTCGCAGATCGCGCACGCGGCTACGGAAGCGCCGCGGCGCTGGCGACCGTCGTTCTCTATGCGTTGGCCGGGTTCATGTTGTGGTCCTTCGTCGACGGCTATCGCGTGACGAGCGCATTGCCGGTGGACGGGCCGTCGAACCCGATGCTCAAGACGGTGGAGGTGCATGCCAGCGCCTGGTTCACCAACTACGAGGCGCAGCCGCTGCTGTATGTGGTGCCGGGCGTGGGGCTCGCAGGCGCGCTCCTGGCGTTCATCGGGCTGCGCAGCCGTGCCGAGATCATGACGCTGCTGGCCAGCGGGCTGAGCATCGCGGGCATCATCCTGAGCGTCGGCGTGTCGATGTTCCCGTTCATCCTGCCGTCGTCGATCGACCCGCGCGCGAGTCTCACGGTGTTCGACGCCTCGTCCAGCCATCTGACGCTCTTCATCATGCTGGTGGTGACCGTGATCTTCATTCCGATCATCCTGGCCTACACCAGCTGGGTCTATCACGTGCTGCGAGGCAAGGTGGACGCCGACGCGATCCGCGAAGACCGCGGCCACGCCTACTGATCACATCCAACCATCAACCGAGGAATTCATCCATGTGGTACTTCGCCTGGATTTTGGGATTACCGCTCGCCGCGACCTTCGCGGTGCTCAATGCGATGTGGTACGAATTGATGGACGACGAGGCCATCCGGCACGACAAACTAGACAAGCCCTGACTCTCCCCCAGGTTGCTCACTTCGTGTAGCCGCCCACCCCCTCACCGGGGGCAATACCAGCGGCCCGGCGAAGCCGGTTCCGCGGTGTTTCTGGAATGGGCCGGCGCCTACGGGGCGGGCTTTTCCTTCTTGGCGCCGGTCAGGCGGTCCTTGAGGCCTAGGACCTTGGTCACCGTGGCACCCATGCCCATGAGTTGCATGGCGGTCTCGGGGGCGAGGCGCTGCACGTCGTCGAACCAGGTCATGAGTCGGTCGATCAGGTCGTGCATCTCGCGCATGCGTTGCTGGGCATGGCGCTCTTCGTCGGAGGTGGGTTCTTCGAGCATCGCCATGCGGAGCATCGAGAGCGTGGGTTCGATTTCGCGGCGCCGCCGTTCCTCGGCCAGCACGCGAAAGATTTCCCATACATCGGAGGGTGCTTCGAAGTATTCGCGGCGGTCGCCCGGATGATGGCGCAGGTGCACCAGCCGCCATGCCTGCAATTCCTTGAGGCCCATGCTCACGTTCGAGCGCGAGAACTCCAGCAGTTCGGCAATCTCGTCGGCGTTGAGCCCGCGCTCGGAGATGAAGATCAGCGCATAGATCTGGCCGACCGTTCGATTGATGCCCCACTTGCTGCCCATTTCCCCGAAATGAGCGATGAACTGGCGATTGAGCGGGGGCAGGGGCTGAGCGGGCATCCGGCGATTTTGACTCAGCCCCGGTGGATTGATCTCTTCTCTATTTCCAAGGGGTGGGTGCCGGGACCTCGCAGGCCGGCTCGACGTCGACGCTCTTGAAGTCAGCCGGCGAGACGATTTCCAGGTACTCCATGTCGGGCGAATAGTCGAACAGGTAATGCCGGATGCCCGGGCGTTGATGCACGACGTCGCCGGCTTCGACCAGCGTTTCCTTGTCCTCGTACATGAAGCGCGCCCAGCCCTTCACCATGATGACGATCTGGAAGTCTGCCTCGTGCCGGTGCCATCCGGTGCCCGTTTCCGGTGCCATGTTGGCCTTGACGAGGTGCGCGATGACCTTGCCGTGGGTGGCGTCGGCAATGCCCAGGTCGCGGTAGAGAAAGAAGTCGCGCAGTCCACCCGAGACGTATTCGGTGTCGCCCGGCTTGACGTGGGAAAACTTCGTGTCGGTTTTGTCCAGCATGCGCGTTCCTATCAAGTTGAGAGTGGGGATGCTGCGCCGCAGCACGCAAAAATTACACCAACCCACCGGCGGCCCGGCGAAGCCGGCTCCGCGGTGTTTCTGGCGACCGGCGTGCGTTCCAGCTTTGTTGGGATAATCCGGCGCTATGAGCGGCAATACTTTTGGCACCCTTTTCGCAGTCACCAACTTTGGCGAGTCCCATGGGCCTGCGATCGGGTGCGTGATTGATGGGTGCCCGCCGGGGATGGCTCTGAGTGAGGCGGACATTCAGGGGGACCTGGATCGCCGTCGGCCCGGCACCAGCCGGCACGTCACCCAACGCAACGAACCCGATGCCGTGCAGATCCTCAGCGGCGTGTATGAGGGCAAGACCACCGGCACGCCGATCGCGCTGCTGATCCAGAACACCGACCAGCGCAGCAAGGACTACGGCCAGATCGCGCAGCAATTCCGGCCCGGCCATGCCGACTTCACCTACTGGAAGAAGTACGGGATTCGCGATCCGCGCGGCGGCGGGCGGTCGTCCGCTCGGCTGACTGCCCCGATGGTGGCTGCGGGCGCCGTGGCCAAGAAGTGGCTCTTCGAGAAGTACGGCACCATTTTTCGCGGCTGCATGACGCAGATCGGCGAAATCGTCGTTCCCTTCGAAAGCTGGGAGCATGTGCCGAACAATCCGTTCTTTGCGCCTGTCGCCGATGTCTCGAAGCTCGAGGCCTACATGGATGCCCTGCGCAAGGCCGGCGATTCCTGTGGCGCGCGCATCCGCGTGACCGCGTCGAACGTGCCCGTGGGGCTTGGCGAGCCTCTCTTCGACAAGATGGATGCCGACATCGCATGGGCCATGATGGGCATCAACGCCGTCAAGGGCGTGGAGATCGGCGCGGGTTTTGCCAGCGTGACGCAGCGCGGCACCACCCACGGCGACTCGATCACGCCCGAAGGCTTCCTGAGCAACAACGCCGGCGGCGTGCTCGGCGGCATCACCACGGGCCAGGACCTGGACGTGAGCATCGCGATCAAGCCGACCAGTTCGATCATCAGTCCACGCCAGTCCATCGACGTGAACAACCAGCCGGTCGAAGTCGTCACCAAGGGCCGACACGACCCCTGCGTGGGCATCCGTGCAACGCCGATCGCCGAGGCGATGCTGGCGCTGGTCGTGATGGAGCACGCCTTGCGCCAACGCGCGCAATGCGGCGACGTGTCGCACGGCGAGCCGTCGGCGGCCGCCGGCTCCGAGTCGCCACAGGCGTCCTTCCTCTAGTCGTACCTTCCGCTGTGGTTGAAGGGCGGCGGGTTGACCGGATAGAGCGCGTCGCCTTAAAGTAAGGATTCCTTACTTCAAGAATTTCCCATGCTCGCCAAGATGACCTCCAAGAATCAGCTGACACTGCCTCGCAGCGTGACGGATCAGATCGGCGCGACCGAATATTTCGACGTCGAGGTGCGTGAAGGCCAGATCGTGCTGACGCCCGTGCGGATCCAGCGCAGCGACGCGGTTCGCGCCAAGCTCGCGGCGCTGGGGCTGACCAGTGACGACGTGCAAGGCGCCATCGACTGGGCCCGCCAGACGGCCGCGCGGTCGGCGCCGATCGCGGCGGAGCCCGTTGCCGCCTATGCGATCAAGCCTGCACGGCCGGGCAAGCCGACCCCGACGAAGCCCAAGCGCAAGGCATGAGTGGCGCGGCCACCAGGCCTGTGGTGTTCGACACCAACGTGGTTCTTTCGGCATTGCTGTTCGGTGGTCCCGCGACTCGGATGTTGCGCGGCTTGTGGCAGCAGCGCGCGTGCTCGCCGCTGGTGAGCGCCGCGACGGCGGGCGAACTGGTTCGGGTGCTCGCGTATCCGAAGTTCCGGCTTTCGCCCGAGGAGCGCGAAGAACTGCTGGCCGACTATCTGCCCTACGTCACCGTGTTGGCACTGCCCGTTCCGCCGCCGGCCGTGCCCGACTGCCGCGATCCGTTCGACATGCCGTTTCTCCAGCTTGCGGCGGCGGGCAACGCGATGCTCGTTACCGGTGACCGCGATCTTCTCGTGATGGCGGGCACGACGACATTTCCTATCGTCGGCGTCGAAGCATTCATCGAGCGCTTCAGCGCGCGCTGACCGGCCTCGCTCAATCCAGATCAGCGCGCCGAGGCATGTCCGCCCCGCGGCGTGAACAGGTGATTGCGGCGGCGCGCGCGGCAAACCGCAGCAGGGTGTCGAGCGATGCGGCATCCAGGTTCGACAGCGCTTCGGGCGTGAGCGCGCCGTGCTCGTCGAGCCACGTCAGCAGCGCGGCCTGGAAGGTATCGCCCGCGCCGACCGTGTCGATCACCTTCGTCTCGGGCGACGGCACGTCCGCTTGCGCGGCGCGGGTCCACGCGCTTGCGCCGTGGCGGCCGCGCGTCACGGCCACCAGCGCGGCGCCCTGGGCCAACCATCGCGCCGCGACCTGCTCCGGTGTTTCGGCCGGATAGAGCAGGCCAAGGTCCTCGTCGCTCACCTTGACCAGGTGCGCGATCGACACCATTTGCTCCACCACTGCGCGCCAGTGTGCAAGGTCGGGTTCGACATTGAGGCGCACGTTGGGGTCGTAGGCGATCAGACGCCGATCCCGCTCGCGCGCCGCCAGGGCGCGCAATGCGCTGCCGACCGGTTCGACGGCAAGTGCATACGAACCGAACTGCAGCACGCGCGTGGCCGGTGGCAGGGCGGGCAGCGTGTCGTGCGTGATCTGGCGGTCTGCCGCGCCATTGCCGTGGAAGGCGTAGCGCGGCACACCGCTGGCGTCGACGCTGACGACGCTGAGCGTGCTCGGCGCGTCGTTGCGCAGGATCAGCGAGGTGTCGACCCCTTCGGCCTTGAGCGACGCCAGCAGGCGCTCGCCGAGCGCATCGGTGGACAGAGCCGTCAGGAAGGCGGATGGCCGCGCCAGCCGCGCGAGCCCTTGCGCGACATTGAGCGGCGAGCCGCCGATGCGCGCATCGAGCGTCATGCCGGTGGGCGTGGATCCACCCATGTAGACGTCCATCAAGGCTTCGCCGCAAACCACGAACATGGTGGCTCTCCTTCTTCAGGCTTCAGGCTGCTGTCTTCAGCGCGGCGCTTGCCAGCCCTTGTAGTCCTTGACGTTGGCACGCGTGATCAGGGTCGAGGGCAACAACGTCATGGTCGCCTCCGGCTTCTTGCCGTTGAGGATGTCGTGGCCGATCTCCACCGCCTTCTGCGCGATCATGTACGGGTCCTGGCTCGCGGAAGCCTGCACCTGCGTGTCGCTCTTGAGCGCGGTTTCGATATCGGGCGCGCCGTCGACTGAGGTGATGACGATGTTCTTGCGGTTGAGCTGCTTGGCGGCGAGGTCGGCGCCGATGGCCTGCGGATCGTTGATGGCGAACACCGCATCGATCTTCGGGAAGCGCGTCAGGTGGTTCTGCATCACGTTCAGGCCGCCTTCGCGCGAACCCTTGGCGTCCTGGTCGTCCGAGAGCACCTTGATGTCCGGGCTCTTCTTGAGCACCGTCTTGCAACCGTTGACGCGATCGATCACCGCCGACACCTGCGGGCCGTTCTGGATGATCACGTTGCCTTTACCGCCGAGCTTTTCGACGATGAACTGGCAGGCGATCTCGCCGGCCTGCACGTTGTTGGTCTGCACGGTGGCGTCCGCGCCGTTGGCCGCCACGTCGACACCGACCACGACGATGCCGGCCTTCTTGGCCTTCGTCAGCGCTGGCTCGATGGCCTTCGCGTCCACTGCGTTGACGAGGATCAGGTCCGACCCGGCGGAGATGAAGCCGTCGATCTGCGAGAACTGCTTGTTGAGGTCGTAGTCGGCCGACAGCGCCGTGACTTTGACGTTCGGGTTGTATTGCTTGGCCTTCGCTTCCGCGCCCTTGGCGAGCGAAACGAAGAAAGGATTGCCCATCGACCCGAGCGTGATGCCCACGTTCTTGAATTCCTTCTGCTGGGCGTGCGCCACGGGCATGGCGAGCGCGGCGGCAATGGCGGCGAGGGCGAAGAGTTTGTTGCGCATGAGAGTCTCCTGGTTGGTGGTTGAAAAAAAAGCGATGGTTAGGTCACTGATTCGGGAAACACCGCGGAACCGGCTTCGCCGGGCCGCCGGTGTTGCCCCCTGCAAGGGAGTTGGCGTAGCGACACGAAGTGGGCGAAGCCTGGGGGTGTGCCTATGTTCTTGCGGAGTCCTTGCGGCGATAGCGGTCCAGTGCGACGGCGCCGATGATCACGAGGCCCTTGACGATGTACTGCCAGATGTCGGACACACCCATCAGGATGAGCCCGTTGGTGAGCACCGCGATGATCAGCGCGCCGATCAGCGTGCCGAGGATCGAGCCGGTGCCGCCGACGAAACTGGTGCCGCCGAGAATCACCGCCGCGATCGCGTCGAGTTCGTACGATGAGCCGAGTTGAAGGCCGTTGGCCGCATAGAGCCGTGCCGAAGCCATGACGCCGCCCAGGCCCGAGAGCAGTCCCGACGTGCAGTAGACGAAGAGCAGCACCGCCCAGACCTTGATGCCCGCGAGGCGCGCGGCCTCCGGGTTGCCGCCGACCGAGTAGATGTTCAGGCCCAGCACCGTGCGCCGCAGGATGAACCACGACAGCGCCACCACGGCGAAGGCGATGATCACGAGCCACGGCACGCCGAGCACTTCACCGTTGCCGATGAAGGCGAACGGCAACTGCGGATTGAACACCGTGGTGTCGTTGCCGATCAGCCGCGCGATCCCTCGCACCGCCGTGAGCGAGCCCAGCGTGACGATGAAAGGCGGCAGCTTGACGAAGGCGATCAGCACGCCGTTGATCAAGCCGAACAGCAGCCCGCAGGCCAGGCCGGCGGCGATCCCGAGCATGCCGAACTGCGGCACGTTCGACACCAGCATCGCGACCACTGCCGACGCAGCGAGGATCGAGCCCACCGACAGATCGATGCCGCCCGTGAGGATCACGAAGGTCATGCCGGCTGCGAGCACGATGTTGATCGACGCCTGCTGCGTCATGATCGACAGGTTCTGCAGGCTGAAGAAGTTGTCGCTCGAGAAGCTGAATCCGATGCACAGCAGGATGAGCACCGGCAGCATGCCGAGCGCGCGAATGATCTCCTTGCCCGTGGCGCCGCGCAGCGCAGGGGGCAGGGCGGGGCTGTCCGACGCCGGGACGGCCGGCGATGTCTGCTTGGTCATGTCTTGTCTCCTGGGCTGCTTCAGTGCAGGGTCGGCGTGTGGGATGGCACCGCGCCGGTGGCGAGCGCGACGATGTTTTCCTGCGTGATGGCCTGGCCGCTGCCGCCGCCCACCTCGCCGACGAGGTGGCCTTCGCGCATCACGATCACGCGGTCGCAGATGCCGACCACTTCGGCCAGTTCGCTTGATATGACAAGCACCGCCACGCCGCGGCGGGCGAGCTCGTCGATGAGGCGGTAAATCTCGCTCTTCGCGCCGATGTCGACACCGCGCGTCGGCTCGTCCAGGATGAGCACGCGGGGTGCGAGTTCGAGCAGGCGTGCCAGCAGCACTTTCTGCTGGTTGCCGCCGGAGAGCGAGCCGACATTGACGCGTGCCGATGCGACGCGGATCGAAAGTTGGGCGATCGCATCGCGTGCCCGTTGCGTCGCTCGCTTGCCGTCCATCACGCCGCCCGCGTTCGCATCGCGGGGGCACACCATCACGTTGATGTTGTCCTTCACCGACAAGTCCAGGAAGAGTCCCTGGCCCTTGCGGTCCTCGGTCAGGTAGAGGATGCCCGAGCGGATGGCATCGATCGGTTTCTCGATCTTCAGCGGACCGGCGAGTTCGTCGAGCGACACTTCGCCGGCGGTGCGTGGATCGGCGCCGAAGATCAGGCGTGCCAGTTCGGTGCGACCCGCGCCCACCAGGCCAGCCAGCCCAAGCACTTCACCCGAGTGCAGCTCGAAGCTGCAGTCGTGCACACGCCGGCCATCGCTGAGGCCGCGCACCGAGAGCGCCTTGGCACCCGTGTGCTCTCCATGGTGTTCCTTGCGATAGAAGCCCGAGAGGTCACGGCCGACCATCATTTTCACCAGCTTGTCGCGCGAGAGTTCAGCGCGCTCGAGCGTGCCGACGTAGGTGCCGTCGC
Organism: Variovorax sp. 05L425; assembly: GCF_056397705.1. NCBI lineage: Bacteria > Pseudomonadati > Pseudomonadota > Betaproteobacteria > Burkholderiales > Comamonadaceae > Variovorax > Variovorax sp. 05L425. The sequence continues at coordinate 98,655 of NZ_JBFTNY010000010.1, forward strand.
GCAGTACCGTGACCTCGTCGGCAAGCTCGTCGATCTCGTCCATGCGGTGGCTGATGTAGAGGATCGCCATGCCCTCGTTGCGCAGGCGCTTGATCAGCGCGAAGAGGCGGTCGGTCTCGTGCGTCGACAGCGGCGTCGTCGGCTCGTCCATCACCAGGATTCGGCAGTCGAAATGCACAGCACGGGCGATTTCCACTAACTGGCGTTGCGCGATCGACAATGTCGCGACGCGCGTCGTCGGCCCGAAGTCGGCGCCGAGCCGCTGCAGCGTTGCCTCGCAGGCGGCGGTCATGCCGGCCCGGTCGACCAGGCTGCCGCGGCGCAAGGGCCGGCCCATGTAGACGTTCTCGGCCACCGTGAGATTGGGCGCAAGGCTCAGCTCCTGGTAGATGACCGACACGCCAAGGTTCTTGGCGGCGAGCGGTCCGTCGATGTGGACGATCTGTCCGTCGATCAGGATCTCCGCGCCGGGGTCCGGCATGTACGCGCCCGACAGCACCTTCATCAGCGTCGACTTGCCCGCGCCGTTTTCGCCCATCAGCGCATGCACGTGGCCGGCCCGGGCGCGCAGCCGCACGTCCTGCAGCGCCTTGACGCCGGGAAAGGTTTTCGAGATCTTGCGCAGTTCGAGCAGCGCGGCGGCTGCGTTGGGGTCAGGCATGGGTGGTCTCCAGATGAGCACGATGCGAACGTCCGCGCAGCACATCGGCGCGGGGCGAAAAGTTGAAGAACATCGGCAGGCTCGCCGCTCCGATAGCGCCGGCGTCCGCGCGGAAGCTGCCGCGCAACAGGCGCGGCGTCTGTCGGGCCTCTGGCGCGATCAGGCGCAGGCCGGCGTCGATGCGCGTGATGAGGTCGCCGATCAGCCCACTGTCGATGTCGCAGTCGATCACCACCGCAGGCAGGTCGAGCACCGCGAGCGACGCCCGCACCGAAGGCACGAGCGCGTCCACGCAGTCGTCGAGCCATTCGCGGACCTCGGCGCTGCCGGACTTGACGCAGGCTTCGAGATCCGCGTGCCCCCGCACGACGATGCCGTGGTGCCGCAGATGGCGGGCGAGCGAGTTGAGCGATGCGCGCGAGAGCAGGATGTCCCACCGCCGATCCAGCACCGGCGCCGAAGGCAGGCGACTCGGCGGCACCGGCATCAGCCCGAGGTCGGCCGCGTTGCCGCTGCTGCCGCGCAGGCTCTCGCCGCCGATCACCGCGCCGGCGCCGAGCGCCGCGCCGAGGAAGACATAGAGAAAGTCGTCTTCCTCGCGCCCGACGCCGAAGAACATCTCCGCGATCGCGGCGGCGTTGCCGTCGTTCTCCTTGAACACCGGCTGCCCGACCGCCTGGGCGAGCAACTGGCCGAAGTCCACCTCGTCCCAGACACGGAAGTCGGCCTTCAGGTCGAGTTCGCGCAGCCAACTGCCGAGGTTGTAAGGCTGCGCGAGCCCCACGCCCATCAGCCGCCGACGCTGCGGGCCGTCGAGCGCAGTCAGCACGCGGGCGATGTCCTTGCGCACCAGCGACAGCGCGTGGTCGGGTTGGGGGAGCAGCACGTCGTGCGCCTCGCGCGCCAGGATCTTGCCGCCGAGGTCGATCAGCACCGTTTCGATGCTCGTGCGGTCGAGGCGCACGCCGACGCCGTAGGCACCCTCGGGGTTGATGCGGTAGAGCCCGGCGGGCTGGCCGCGCTGGCCTTCCTGGCGTCGGCCGGCGGGCTCGATCAGGCGCGACTCTTCCAGCGATTGAACGATGCTGCCGACGGCCGTGTTCGTCAGCTGTGCCCAGCGCGCGAGATCGGCCTTCGACGCTTCGCCCGCACGACGCAGACGCTGCAACAGCGTGCGCTCGTTGTAGAGGCGGAGGTTCGCCGAATTCGTGCCCCGCCCGGGACCGGCTGACTTCACGGACTGTCTCCTTCGACCTCGGCTGACTGCCGTGGTCATTAATTAATTCAAGTTGAATAAATAGTAGGAGCGTCGCCTGGGTCGACCTTGAGGGTTAACCCGGGAAGTTGCAAGAAAGTATGTATCCGGGCCTGACTGCACCGCCCGCATCTGGTTGCAGGGAATCTCGGTATCGAACAGGGCGGCGGCGAGTTGCGCGGGGTTCGCGGACATTTCGGGATAAACCCGCGTAGCGTTCGATCATCGATCAACAAAGATCGTTAATCGCATATACGGCCGCGTTTTCGCTGTCCTGCGAGGCTGCCGAACCCTACATTCACGTCGCGCCTTCCCGAACTGCGCGATAACCGAACGAAGTCGGTGTCGGTGCAGGCAAGGCACGGTGTTTCCCAGATCCACACGACCACCCATCGGAGAGACAAATGAGCAACCCCAAGGACCACGAGCCGCAAGGCCGACACCAGTCGAAGAAGGCCGCCGCCAGCGGCTGGATCGGCTCGGCGCTGGAGTACTACGACTTCTTCATCTATGCGACCGCGGCGTCGCTCATCTTCCCGCAGATCTTCTTCCCGTCGGGCAATCCGCGGATCGCGATCATCGCGTCGCTGGCGACCTACGGCGTCGGCTATGTCGCACGGCCCATCGGCGCCTTCGTGCTCGGCCACTGGGGCGATACCCGGGGCCGCAAGCATGTGCTGCTCGTCTGCATGTTCCTGATGGGCTTCTCCACCATCGCGGTCGGCCTGTTGCCGACTTACCAGCAAGTCGGCTTGCTCGCACCGGCACTGCTCGTCGTGCTGCGTCTGATCCAGGGCTTCGCGGTGGCCGGTGAAATCTCCGGCGCAAGCTCGATGATCCTGGAGCACGCGCCCTTCGGCCGCCGTGGCTTCTTCGCCAGCTTCAGCCTGCAAGGCGTGCAGGCCGGCCAGATCCTGGCAGCGGCGGTGTTCCTGCCGCTCGCGCACTACATGCCCGAAGACGCGTTCCTCTCGTGGGGCTGGCGCATTCCGTTCCTGCTGAGCTTCGTCGTGATCGTCGCGGGCTACATCATTCGCCGCGAAGTCGACGAGACGCCCGCCTTTGCGGAAGAAGTGCGCCAGGGCGAAGTGCAGAAGGCGCCCATCGTCGAGGCCTTCACGAACAGCTGGCGGGACATGGTCCGCGTCGTCTGCGCGGCGCTGATGAACGTCATTCCTGTGGTTGCCACCGTGTTCGGTGCCGCCTATGCGGTGCAGCCGGCCTACGGCATCGGCTTCGAGAAGGACATCTTTTTGTGGATCCCGGTCCTGGGCAACATCCTGGCAGTGGTCGTCATTCCCATGGTCGGCAACCTGTCGGACAAGGTCGGCCGGAAGCCGCCGATCGTCATCGGCGCTCTCGGTGCGGGCTTGCTCTCGTTCGGCTACCTCTATGCGATCAGCATTCACAACGTGCCGCTGGCGATCGTCATGTCGCTGCTCATGTGGGGCATCGTGTACCAGGGCTACAACGCCGTCTTCCCGAGCTTCTACCCGGAGCTGTTCCCGACACGTTCGCGCTGCTCGGCGATGGCGATTTCGCAGAACACCGGCACGACCATCACCGCCCTGCTGCCCGCGCTCTTCGTCGCCGTGGCGCCTCCCGGTGCGGCGAACATCCCGCTGACCATCGGCGCGCTCACCTTCGGCATCACCGTCATCTCGGCGCTCGCAGTGCTGAGTGCCCGCGAGACCTACCGCATCCACCTGAACGACCTCGGCAATCCGAACGCGGTGCCGGTTCCCAGGCAGGACTACGAGCGGATGCGCGCGCAGACCTTGGCCGAGGCGCGGCTGGCCAAGGCGGCTGGCTGAGTACGAGTTCGGGCGGTCTCATTGCGATGGTCTCGGCGCTTTCGCGAGGGATTGCCCCGCCTTTTATGGCTACGTAAGAGATTGCACGATACGCATGCCGGCAGGCCACTAAGGCTTGCGCCTGTGACCCGCTTCGCGCTGATGGCGCAATGCAAGGACGAAGACGGTGTCGATATCGGCGACATGGCGGTAGAGCGCAACGTAGGCTCGCGATCCCTGGCCGATGAGCAGTTCCCGTTTGGCGCCTTTGACAGGCCGGCCAATAAGGGGACTGTGAGCCAGGATTTCTATCGCCTGCATGATCTCGCCCAGGCGTTGCGGGATGTCGGTGGCTTCGAAACGCGTCAGGTGGTCGATAAAGCGGTCGAAGTCATCGAGCACTTCGGGAGCGAGTTCGATTCGCGTCATCCCGGAGGTCAGCGTCCCAGCTTTTGGGCTAGCGGCTTCATGGGCTTCTCGCCTCGGCCTCGGGCGGCAAGATACTTTTTCGTATCGTCCCAGGACACGGTCTTTCCGGTCGCCACCACTTTCGACCAGCGCTTGCCGGCAATGCGATGGATCTCCTCTTCCGCTTCGAGCTGTTCCACGGTCTGGGCGACGGCTTCGACGATGAATGCATGAGCAGTCTTGCCTGCCCTGTCGGCTGCGGCAGCGATCCGTTCTTTCAAGTTGTCGTCAATGCGAATGGTGGTGGTGGACATATGGATTCCCCGGTAGGGGGTTACTGTAGCACTCCTGTGCTACAGCCAGAATCGAGAGACTCCTCCTGGTCCTGACCCTAAATCAAGCTCCGCATCGCCTGCGCGGTTTCGCGCAAGACAGGGAGGACGCGGGCGACCGCGTCCTCGCTGCTTTCATGGCCCATGGGCATCGTCACGTTGAGCGCGCCGACGAGATCGCCATGCCGATCGCGCAGCGGCACCGCGATGCCGCGTGAATTCAGATCCAGTTGCTGTTCCGACAATGCCCACCCCTGCGCGCGGATGCGGGCCAGTTCGAGCTTCATCCGTTCCTTGCTCGAGATGGTGTGCGACGTGAAGACCGCGAGCTCGCGCGCTTCGAGCCAGGCGCTGCGTTCCTCGTCGCTGCGCATGGCCAGCATCAGCATGCCGGAGGCGGTCACCTGCGCCGGCACGCGCGCACCCAGCACGTAGCCCGTGCTCATGCTGCGGTTCGGGCCGTTGCGCGCGATGTAGACGACCTCGTCGCCGTCCATCACGCTGAGGTAGGCGATCTCGTGCGTGCCCGCCGCGACGCGCTGGAGAAAGGGCTGCACGATGCGCGGCAGCCGGGCGGATTCCAGATACGACTGCCCCAACCGCAGCACGCGCGGCGTCAGCCAGAAGAGCTTGCCGTCGCCTGCCACGTAGCCCATGTGCTGCAGCGTGAGCAGGTAGCGGCGAGCGGCGGTGCGGGTCATGCCGGTGCGCTGGCCCGCCTCGCTGGCGGTCATGCGCGGGTGCGCGTCGTCGAAGGCTTCGATGATCGAGACGCCGCGTTCGAGCCCGGCAATCCAGTCGCGCTTGTCGAGGCCGGGCGGGGCGATGGACGTTTCTGCGGTCATATGGCTTCGGGACAAACCCTGGGTTCGTTCGATAATCGATCAGTGTAGTCCGATCATCGAGTTTTCACACGTCCCGATCGGATGAATCGCACGGACTCACCGCTACATTAGCGGCGCTTCCTTGGTGATTCGAGCGATAGTCGAACATTTCCACAGCTGAAGCGAGGCACGATCCCATGTTCCCTTCCATCGTCGGCAGCACGTCTCTCTACCTCCTTCCCGGGGACCCGGTGACGAACGTGCGCCTGCCGCGCATGTTCAACGCCGTCTTCGAGCATTGCAGCATCGACGCCGTGATGGCGCCTGTGCAGGTGGCACGGCGCGATCTGGCGGTCTTCGTCAAGGCGGCTTTCCTGGCCAGGAACGTGCGGGGCATGGCCATCGCGCCGCCGCACAAGCCGCTGCTGGTCGACCTGCTCGACGGCTGCGGGCTCTTCGGCCGCGTGGCGGGCTCGGTCAATGTGGTGCGCCGCATCGACAACGGCGAACTCGAAGGCGACCTGTTCGACGGCGAGGGCCTGCTGGGTGCGCTCGATCGCTACAACATCCCGTTTCGCGGCAAGCGCGTGCTCATCATCGGCGCCGGCGTGAGCGCCGCGGCGATCGGTGTCGCGCTGGCGGAAGGCGGCACGGTCAACGGTGCCGAGCACATCGCCTTCCATGACGTCGAGGCCGGCAAGGCGGCCGGTGTCGCGGCCAAGCTCGATTCCTTCTTCGACGCGACCACTGTTGCAGTCGACACCAACGATCCGGCCGGCTATGACCTCGTGGTCAATGCCACTTCGCTGGGCCTGAAGTCCGAAGACCCGCTGCCTGTTGACGTCGCACGCATGGATTCGCACGCCGCGCTGTTCGACATCCTCCTGCGCAACCAGCCCACGCCGCTGGTGCGCGCCGCACGCGAGCGAGGACTCAACGCCCAGGCCGGCTTCGAGATGCTGATCCAGCAGATGCCGCATTACCTCGACTTCTTCGGCCACAAGGAGGCCGCGAACGTGGTCCGGCACGACGCGGACTTTCTCCGCGAGCTGATCTATCCCGCCGCGATGGCCGACGAAATCCATCAACCGCTGCGCTACCACTCGGCCAGCGTTGCCTAGCGTCAACGCTTTGTTCATTCGACCCACAACTATCTTCAAGGAGAGACACCATATGGCCATCACGATGAATGCGTCGACGACGGACGCCCGAGGGGTTCACGAGCCCGAGGTCGTCAAGACACCGCGCAAGGCGGCTTTCGCAAGCTGGATCGGCAGCGCCGTCGAGTACTACGACTTCTTCATCTACGGCACTGCGGCTGCGCTCGTATTCGGAAAGATCTTCTTCCCGTCGGTCGACCCCAAGCTCGCCACGGTGGCGGCCTTCGCCACCTTCGGCGTCGGCTACATCACGCGCCCGATCGGCGCTTTCTTCATGGGCCACGTCGGCGACAAGTTCGGCCGCAAGAAAGTCCTGACCTTCACGCTATTGCTGATGGGCCTGTCGACCTTCCTGATCGGCCTCCTGCCGACCTACAACCAGGTCGGCATGGCCGCGCCGATCATGCTGGTGATCCTTCGCCTGCTGCAGGGCCTCTCGGCTGCCGGCGAACAGGCCGGGGCCAATTCGATGACGCTGGAACACGCGCCGGACCACCGCCGCGCGTTCTTCACGAGCTTCACGCTGAGCGGCACGCAGATGGGCTTCATCCTGGCCACGATCGTGTTCCTGCCGATCTCCGGCTTGCCTGAGGAGCAGTTGCTGTCCTGGGGCTGGCGCATTCCGTTCTTCCTCAGTGCGGTCGTGGTCGCCGTCGGCTTCTGGGTTCGTCGCACGCTGCCCGAAACACCGGCTTTCAAGGAAGAAGCCGAGGCCCACGAGACCGTCAAGCTGCCTGCCGCGGTGCTCTTCCGCGATCACACGCCGGCCGTGCTGCGCGTGATCTTCGGCGCCCTGGTGTCGGTCGTGAGCACGATCTTCGGCCTGTTCGTTCTCTCGTATGCGGTGAACACGGTGCACATTCCCCGCGCCACGATGCTCACGCTGCTGGTCTGCAGCAACGTCGTCGCGCTGGCTGCGATTCCGCTCTGGGCCATCCTGGCCGACCGCATCGGCCGCAAGCCGGTCTTCATCTTCGGCGCGCTGGGCTGCGCGGTGCTGATCTGGCCGACGCTGTGGGCCATCAGCCAGGGTGATCTGATGTTGATCTTCATCTTCGGCCTGCTGACGTCCGGCATCGTCTACAGCGCGTCGAACGCCATCTGGCCTTCGCTCTATGGCGAGATGTTCGACACCCGCGTGCGGCTTTCGGGCATGGCGATCGGCACGCAGATCGGCTTCGCGCTCGGCGGCTTCGCGCCGAGCATCAGCGCGGCGATCATGGGTGAAGGCCCGAACGGCTGGATGCCTGTGGCTGCGCTGGTGACTGTCTCGTGTCTCGTCTCGTCGGCCGCGATCTTCACGGCACGCGAGACCTACAAAGTCCCGATGAACCAACTCGGCAAGAAGTGATGTCCACGTCTGCTGCATTCACGGATAGCGCGGTGCGCGTGGACGGCGGCATATTGGCCGGCGTGTCCGATCCGGTGATAGGCGTGCGGGCCTACCTCGGCGTGCCGTTCGCCGCGCCGCCGGTGGGCGAGCTGCGCTGGCGTCCGCCTTCGCCCGTGCTGGCGTGGGACGATGTGCGCAAGGCCGACAGCTTTGCGCCCCAGTGCGTGCAGCCGGGCCGTGCCGCCGATTCGGTCTACGCCGAGTTCGCCGGCGAGCAGGCGATGAGCGAGGACTGCCTCTACCTGAATGTGTGGACGCCGGCGAAGACGCCCACCGACGCATTGCCCGTGATGGTCTGGATCCACGGCGGCGCCTTCCAGCAGGGGTCCGCGGCGAATCCGGTGTTCGTGCGCGGCAACCTGACGGCACAGGGCGTGGTGCTGGTCACGATCAACTACCGACTCGGGCCTTTCGGATTCATGGCCCACCCCGAATTGACCGCCGAAGGGCAGGGGGCCTCGGGTAACTACGGCTTGCAGGACATGGCCGCCGCGTTGGGTTGGGTCGAGCGCAACATCGCGGCATTCGGGGGCGACCCTGCGAAGGTCACGGTGTTCGGCCAGTCCGCCGGAGCGCATGGCGTGATCGCGTTGATGGCGTCGCCCGAAGCGCGCGGCCTTTTCAGGTATGCCATTGCGCAAAGCTTCGGCATCAGCCGCACGGAGAACCTCGCGTCGGGCGAAGCGCAGGGCGTCCGCTTCGCCGAAGGTGCGGGCGCAGGAAACGTGGCGGCGCTGCGTGACCTGAGCGCCGACGAACTCCTTCGTCGTTACCTCGCGCAATCCGAGCGCTTCATGCCGATCGCCGACGGTCGCTTCCTGCCCAAGCCCCTGGCCGACATCTACGCCGCGGGCGAGCAGCAGGCCGTTCCACTGTTGACTGGCTGGGTCCGCGACGAGGGCACCGCGTTCCCCGCCGCAGCGAACGCCGAGGCCTTCCACCTGCAGCTGAAAGAGCGCTTCGGCGACCGCGCAGAGACTGCCGAGAAGCTCTACCCCGCCGGCGATGACGCGCAGGCGAAGAAGTCGAGTCGGGAATTGTTCGGTGACGAACTTTTCGCCGCAGGTGTGCATGCTGCCGCGCGCGCACAGGCGCGGATCGCGCCCACCTACGTCTATCACTTCGCACATCTGCAGCCCTTCAAGGCGGGACAACACTATCGGGAGGCGAATCCCGCCACGGCGCTCGGTGTGTTCCACAGTTCCGAATACCCTTACATCTTCGGCACCACGCGCGAACTGACACGCGATTGGGCCGAAGACGACGACCGCATGACGACGCTCATGCAGGCGATCTGGAGCCGCTTCGCGAAGACCGGCAATCCGAATGCCGAGGGCCTGCCGCAATGGCCGCTGTTCCAGGACGGCGGCCGCACGATCCTCCAGCTCCAGTCCGAGCCGACACTCGTCGACCTGCCGCGCGCCACGCATCTTTCCTTCGTGGCCTGACCTTCCACCCTTCAAGACCGAGACCCCCATGGCTATCGCCCTCGACCGCTTCGGCTTCAACACTGTCACCATGGGTGGCGAACTCGACCACAAGCTGGAGTGCATGAAGGCAGCCGGCTTCTCGGGGGTCGAGCTGTGGGCGCGTGACCTGATCAACCACCCCGCGGGTGTCGAGAAGGCCGCGCAGCTGGTCAAGCAGAGCGGCCTCAAGGTCACCGACTTCCAACCACTGCGCGACTTCGAATGCGCGCCCGACGCCATGCGCCCGCACCGGCTCGAAATGGCGCGCGAGCAACTGCGGCAGATGGCGCTGGTCGATACCGATCTGCTGCTGTGCTGCTCGACCACGTCGCCGCTCGCCATCGACGATCCCGACCGCGCCGCCGAAGACCTGCGCACGCTCGCCACGCTGGCGACGCCGCTGGGCATCCGCATCTGCTACGAGGCGCTCTCGTGGGGACGGCACACCAACCGCTGGTATCAGGCGTGGGACATCGTGCGCCGCTGCGACCGCGAGAACGTGGGCCTCAACCTCGATTTCTTCCACATGTCCGTGCACGGCGACGACACCGAAGAAACGCTCGCCCAACTGGCCGAAGTACCGGTGGAGAAGATCTTCCTGGTGCAGCTGGCCGACTATTTCTTCGAATACAGCGACCGTCAGGCCGACATGATCGAACTCGCGCGCCACCAGCGGCTGTTCCCGGGCGAGGGCCTGCACGACGTGCGCGACTTCGTGCAGTTGCTCGAGGACAAGGGCTATCGCGGCTACTACACCTTCGAGGTGTTCAACGACGACTATGTGAACTCCGACCCGATGGTGGTCGGTGAGCGTGCCATGAAGAGCGCGCGCTGGATCAGCGAATCGCATGTTGCCGGCGGAGGGCCGGTGCGCGTGCCATCAGCCTCGCCATAGACAACAACGACAACAAGAATTTTTTCCGTGCTTTCATCAACCACAAACGAGGAGACTTCAATGCCCATTCACAAACCCCGCCGCTTCGCGATCCGCCTGGCTGCCGCTTGCGCATTCGCGGCCTGTGCCGCCGGCGCTTTCGCGCAGGACACCATCAAGGTGGCCAACATCCAGGAGCTGTCCGGCACCGGCGCCACCGCCGGCACCAACTTCAAGAACGGTGTCGAACTGGCGATCAAGGAAATCAATGCCGCCGGCGGCATCATGGGCAAGAAGATCGAAAGCGCGATCAGCGACACGCAATCCAACCCGGGTATCGCCAAGGCGATGGCCACCAAGGCAGTCGACAACGACGTGATCGCCGTCTTCGGACCCGGCTTCTCGGGCTCGATGATCGTCAGCATGGCCGAAACCCGCCGTGGCGAGACGCCCAACTTCACCGGCGCCGAGGCGACCGCCATCACCGCGCAGGGCAATCCCTTCGTCTTCCGCACGAGCTTCTCGCAGGTCAATGCCATGCCCAAGCTCGCGCGCTATGTGGCGGCCAATATCAAGGCCAAGACCGTCGCGGTGGTCTTCGTCAACAACGACTTCGGCAAGGGCGGGCGCGAAGCCTTCATCAAATCGGCCGAAGCCAACGGCATCAAGGTCGTAGCCGACATCTCGACCGAACCGGGCCAGGTCGACTGGTCCGCGCCGGTGCTCAAGGCCAAGCAGAGCAATGCCGACGCGGTCTTCGTCTACACCAACGAAGAAGAATCCGCGCGCGCGCTTCGCGAGCTGCGCAAGCAGGGCTGGAGCAAGCCGATCCTCGGCGAGACCGTGCTGCCGAGCCAGAAGGTGATCGAACTCGCGGGAGAGTCCGCCAATGGCGCGTTGGCCCACGTCGGCCTCACGGTGGATGCGCCGATCCCGTCGATGCGTGCCTTCCGCGCCAAGTTCGAGAAGGAATACAAGTACATCCCCGATCACAACGGCATCAAGGGCTACACCAGCGTCTACATGTTCAAGGCCGGTGTCGAAAAGGCCGGCAAGCTCGACCGCGTCGCCATCGCCAAGGCGCTGCACGGTTTGTCGATCTCGGCGGCCAAGGAGCCGGGCGTGTTGATGGACGTGACCATCGATGAAAAGGGAGACCTCGATCGTGAGAGCTTCATCGTCGAAGTGAAGAACGGCAAGCAGGAGGTCAAGGAGATCCTGCCTGCACTGGGCAAGAAGCTGTAAGGGTCCGGCCGGGCGCCATGACCGATTTTCTGCAGCTCTTTTTCTCGGGACTTGCCACCGGCGCGATCTACGCGCTGGCGGCGCTCGGGTTCACGCTGCTGTGGCAGGCCAGCGGCACCATCAACTTCGCCCAGGGCGAGTTCGTGATGCTGCCGGCGTTCGCCATGCTGGCGTTTCTCTCGTTCGGCGCGCCGCTCGGGCTGAGCTTCGTGCTGACCGTCTTCGTCGCGGTGTTCGTGCTGGGCTGGCTGTTCAAGCGCGGCCTGGTCGATCCACTCTTCAAGTACGGAATGATGCCGATCGTGGTGGCCACCATCGGCCTGTCGATCGCGATGCGCAACGGCGTTCGCGCCGCATACAGCGCAGAGGCGCAGCCTTTCCCGAGCCTGTTTGCGGACAAGCTCTTCAACGTGGCGGGCGTGACGGTCACGCTGTCGGACCTCGGCACCTTCGCGCTCGCCGTGGCGATCGTGCTGGCGACGCAGTCCTTCCTCTCGAAGACAGTGACAGGCCGCGCGATGCAGGCGGTGGCGCAGAACACCGAGAGCGCGAGCGTGCTGGGCATCAACGTGCCGCGCATGGTCTTCTATACCTTCGCGATCAATGCCGCACTCGCGGTGGCGGCGGCGCTGCTGATCACGCCGACCTACCTCGCCAAGTTCGACATGGGCGAGAGCCTGGGCAACAAGGCCTTCTTCGCCGCCATCATCGGCGGCTTCAACAATTCGCGCGGGGCCTTGCTGGGCGGCCTGATCGTCGGCGTGGCGGAGAACCTCGCCGCGGCCTACATCTCGCCGGCCTACAAGGACGCGGTGGCGCTGGTCATCTTCATGATCGTGATCCTGTTCAAGCCGCAAGGCCTCCTCGGCCGGAAAGAGGAGCGCAAGGTATGAGAAAGCTCAACACGCTCCTGATGGCCGCGGCGCTGGCCGCGATGCTGATCGCGCCGCAGTTCCTCAAGAACTTCGGCATCTACCTGCTGAGCTACTGGCTTGTCTTCATCATTGCCACGATGGGGCTCAACCTCACCGTGGGCTATGCGGGGCAGAAGTCACTCGGCCATGCGGCGTTCCTGGGCATCGGCGCATACACGGTGGCGCTGCTGCTCAAGACGGGTGTCAGCTTCTGGCTGGGCCTTCCGGCCGCGGCGGTGCTGTGCTTCGCGGTGGGACTGGTGCTCGGTTTCCCGGCTTTGCGCGTGCAGACCATCTACCTGGCCTTCGCGACGCTGGGCTTCAACACGGCGATCTGGCTGGTGATGCGGAACGAGGAATGGCTGACCGGCGGCACCTTCGGCATCAACAACATCGCACGTCCCTCGTTGTTCGGACTGTCGCTCGAAGGCAACCGGGCCTACTACTACCTCGTGTTGGCGGTGGCCGTGCTGCTGGCTCTGCTGCTCTGGGGGCTGTTGCGTTCACCCTGGGGCAAGGCCTTCACGGCGCTGCGCGACAACCCCATCCGTGCCGAGAGCCTCGGCATCAGCGTGCGCGGCTACACACTGCTGAGCTTCGCGATCGGTGCCGCCTATGCGGGCGTTGCCGGCGGGCTCTTCGCTTCGCTGGTCCAGTTCATCGAACCCGCGCCGTTCACCGTCGCAGCGTCGATCATGATGTACCTGATGGTGGTGGTCGGCGGTCCGGGCTACTTCTGGGGCCCTGTGCTGGGCGCTGCCGTGGGCGTGGTGCTGCCGGAGTGGCTGCGCGACGTGCCCGGCGTGGCCGACTGGTATTTGCCGCTGTTCGGCGCCTCGGTCGTGGTGCTGATGGTCTGGCTGCCCGACGGGCTGCTGTCGATCCCCGATCGCATCAAGGCGCGGCGCGAGTCGCGTGAGGCATCGGCGGCCCGAGCGGCGGTCGCGCAACGAGCGGGGGCTTCGACATGAGCGGCATGCTTCCTCCCGTGTTGCGCGTGACCGACCTGCGCAAATCCTACGGCGCCATCCAGGCCGTCGGCGGCGTGAGTTTCGAGGTGCGCCCGGGCGAGATCTTCGGCGTGATCGGCCCCAATGGCTCGGGCAAGACGACGCTCTTCAACAGCATGCTGGGCCAGATCAGGCCCGACAGCGGGCGCATCGAGCTCAACGGCGACGATGTGACGAAGCTCGGTCCGATGCAACTCAACCGCCGCGGCGTCGGCCGCACCTTCCAGACGCTGCAAGTCTTCGGCAAGATGACCGTGCGCGAAAACCTCATCGTTGCTGCGCAGGAGCATCATGGAACGATGTGGAGCCGCATGTTCGCGCCGGGCGATTCGGGGCTGGGCGGAAAGGCCGATGCGCTGATCAACCAGTTCCGTATCCAGCATGTCGCCGACAAGAAGGCCGGCACGCTGTCTTATGGGCAGCAGAAGCTGGTGGACATCGGCATGGCCTTCATGAGCGACCCCGACCTGGTGCTGCTCGACGAACCTTGCGCCGGCGTCAATCCGAGTCTCGTCGGCGGCCTCTCATCGCTGCTGAAGGAACTCAACCGCACGCGCAAGGGCAGTTTTGTCGTGATCGAACACAACATGGACTTCGTGATGGACCTGTGTCATCGCATCATGGTGATGGTCGAGGGCAAGGTCATGGCCATCGGCACACCGGCGGAGATCCGCGCGAACAAGCAGGTGCTCGACGCCTACCTTGGTAGCTGAGATGAACAACGACACTTGCATCGAGTTCGACAACGTCCTCGCCGGCTACAAGGATTTCATGATCCTTAACAACCTGTCGTTCAAGGCCAGGCGCGGCAAGATCACCTTGCTGCTGGGCCCCAACGGCGCCGGCAAGTCCACGGTGCTCAAGACACTGTTCGGCCTGCTCAAGGTGCGGCAGGGTTCGATCCGGCTCGATGGCCAGGACATCACAGGCGCCAGCGCCAAGGACCTGCTGGTGAAGCACGGCGTGGCCTTCGTGCCGCAGGGGCGCAATCTCTTCGGCCAGCTGACGGCCTACGAGAACCTCGAACTCGGCGGCATCACGCTGGGCATGAAGACCACCCACGAGCGCATTCCCGAGGTGTTGGAACTCTTCCCACGCGTGAAGGAGCGCATGCACAGCGCCGCCGCATCGCTTTCCGGCGGCGAGCAGAAGCAGCTCGAAGTGGGGCGCGCCTTGCTGTTGCGGCCCAGGGTGATCTTGATCGACGAACCGTCCATTGGCTTGTCGCCCATCCTGGTGCAGGACGTCTTCAGGCTGCTGCGCAAACTGGCTGATGGCGGTACAACGGTGCTGATGGTCGAGCAAAACGTCAAGAGCGCGCTCAAGATGGCTGACGAGGCGATTGCGCTCGAATCAGGCCGCCTCGTGCTGCACAAGCGGGCCGACGAACTGCTGGCCGACCCGAACATCGAACGATTGTTTCTTGGCGGCGCGCATGCGACGGCATCGGCGTCCGTCTGATTTCTCCAAAGGACTCCCCATGATCTCCGGCAAGACTACCCTCATCGCCCATCTCGGCTACCCCACGGAGAGCTTCAAGGCTCCCATGATCTACAACCCCTGGTTCGACCAGCAGGGTATCGACGCGGTGGTGATGCCGATGGGCGTCAAGGCCGAGGTGTATCCGGGCGTGTTCGACGCCTTGTTCAATCTCACCAACATCCGCGGCGCCCTGGTGACCATGCCGCACAAGATCACGACGATGTCATTGGTCGACGAAGTGACGCCCACCGCGAAGATCGCGGGCGCCTGCAATGCGGTGCTCAAGCGCCCCGACGGCACGCTGCTCGGCGACCAGTTCGACGGCGCCGGCTTCGTGCGCGGTGTGCAGCGCAAGGGCCGGTCGCTCGACGGCGCGCGCGTGCTGGTCTCCGGCAGCGGCGGCGTCGGCTCGGCCATCGCGGCGTCGCTGGCCGCAGCAGGCGTCGCGGAAATGGCGCTCTTCGACGCCAGCACGGATTCGGCCGAGGCGCTTGCCGGTCGGCTGCGCGCGCACTATTCGAATCTGAAGGTCACCACCGGCTCCAACGACCCGGCCGGCTTCGACCTGATCGTCAACGCCACGCCGCTGGGCATGAAGGAGGGCGATCCGCTGCCCTTCGACATCAGCCGCATCGCGCCGACGACCTTCGTCGGCGAAGTCGTGATGAAGAGCGAATACACGCCGCTGCTGCGCGCTGCGCGGGACAAGGGCTGCGCGGTGCAGGTAGGCACCGATATGCTGTTCGAGATGATTCCTGCCTATCTCGAATTCTTCGGCTACGGCACCGCCACCCCCGAAGACCTGCGCGCCGTCGCCACGCTGGCCTATTGATCACCGCAGACCACTCCAGCATTCACCATGAGCATTTTCGAGGGCTTCCTCTCCACATCCGAAACGCTGGCCGCATTCAGCGATCGCAACTTCGTCGACGCGATGCTTCGCTTCGAGTCCGCACTCGCGCGCGCGCAGGCGCAACTCGGGCTGATCCCCGAATCGGCCGCCCATTCCATCGTCGGCAGTTGCAAGGTCGAACTGTTCGATGTTGCCAAGATCGTGCGCGACAGCGGCCGGGCCGGCAGCGTCGCAATTCCGCTGGTCAAGAGCCTGAAAGAGGCGGTGGGCCTCTTCAACGCCGACGCCGTGCGTTACGTGCATTTCGGCAGCACCAGCCAGGACGTGATCGATACCGCGATGGCGTTGGTCACGCGTGAGGCGGTCACGCTGATCGAGACCGACCTCGCCAAGGCCGCGCAGGCGCTGCTGCGCCATGCCGAAACGCACGCGACCACGCCCATCCTGGCGCGCACGCTGATGCAACCCGCATCGGTGACGAGCTTCGGTTTCAAGTGCGTCGGCTGGGCGGCGCCGCTGGTGCGCAGCCGCGTACGGATTGCCGCGGCATCGCGAAACGCACTGCACGTGCAACTGGGCGGTGCCGTGGGTACTCTGGCGCAGATGAAGGGGCAGGGGCCGCAGGTGCGCCGCCTCGTCGCCGAGGGACTCGGGCTGGGCGATCCGGGCGCGACCTGGCATACCCAGCGCGACGAATGGATTGCGCTCGGGTGCGAACTGGGCCTCATGGTCGGCAGTCTCGGGAAGATCGCAAAGGACATCGCGCTGATGGGTCAGTACGAGGTTGGCGAGCTGGCGGAGCCCAGCGAGCCGGGGCGGGGCGGCTCGTCGGCGATGCCGCACAAGCGCAATCCGGTGGCATCGATGGTGGCGCTCGCCGCGGCGCAGCGGGCACCCCAGCGCGTGGCGGCGTTGCTGCAAGCCATGCCGCAGGAGCACGAACGCGCACTTGGCGCGTGGCAAGCCGAACTGGCCGAATGGCCGCAATTGCTGATGTCGGCGCACGGCAGTGTTCGTGCACTTGCGGGGGCATTGCCCGGCCTGCAGGTCGACGCGGCGCGGATGCGCTCCAATATCGACCGGCTGCGCGCCGAAGTGTCGCGCGAAGCCGCCGACAATTGGTTCGATCCAGCGCTGGCCGGGCCTGCCGGCGAAATCGCGCTGGCGCAGGTCCTGGTCCTGCAGGCCCAACTCAATACACCCGAATCCTTACCATGACCACCTCTTCCACCCCTGCCGGCGACTACGAATCCGGCCTCGTCAATCGTCGTCGCGTGCTGGGCGACGCCTGGGTCGACAAGTCGCTTGCCAACCGCAATGGCTTCAACAGCGAATTCCAGGAGCTGATCACGCGACACGCCTGGAACGACATCTGGGGCCGGCCCGCGCTGGGCGACAAGACGCGCCGCTACATGGTGCTGTCGATGATGCTCGGCATCCACGCCTACGAGGAGTTCGCAATGCATGTGCGCGCGGCGCTCGACGGGCCGCCCGAGTCGCGCCTCACGCCGGACGACATCAAGGAAGTGATCATGATGGCTGCCATCTACTGCGGCGTGCCCGTGGCCAACCATGCGTTCGGCATCGCTACCGGGATCCTGCGCGAAAAAGGCCTGCTCGCGGACGCACCGAAGTGAACGGGCATGCCGCGCGCAGCGGCATCTCGTTCGCCCTCCTGTTGCCACTGCTGCTGGCGGCCCAGCCGGTCGCGACCGACAGCTACCTGCCGGCGTTGCCGGCCATCGCACAGGATCTTGGCTCTGCAAGTTCGAGCCTGACGGTCTTCGTGCTCGGCTTCGGCCTCGGCCAATTGCCTTGCGGGCTGCTGTCCGACCGCTTCGGGCGCCGTCCCGTTTTGCTGACCGGCCTCGCGCTTTACACCATCGCGGCGCTGGGATGCGCGCTGTCGCCGGGCATCCCGATGCTGGTGACTTGCCGTGCGGTGCAGGGCTTCTCGATGGCGGCCATCCTCGTCTGCGCGCGCGCGGCGGTGCGCGATCTCTATCCGGCACACGAAGGTCCGCACGTGATGGCGCGGGGCCTGACCGGCCTCGGCGTCGTCGGGCTCCTGGCGCCGATCCTGGGCGCGTATGCCGTGCAGGGCCTTGGCTGGCGCTGGGTGCTCGGCGGCATGGCGGTCTACGCGCTGATCCTGTTCGCGATGTGCTTTCACGCTTTCGGCGAAACGCGGGTGAAGGCCGTTGACCCGACCGCGGCGAAGGGCAGTGTGCGCGAAGTCTTCGCGAGCCAGAGTTTTCGCGCTTGGGCCTCGCTCGCCGCGGCGACCTACGGCGGGTTGTTCTGCTTTCTGCTGCTGTCGCCGATGGTCTACATCAGCTACCTCGGGCTCTCGCCCGGCATGTATGGCTGGATTCCGGCGGGCGGTTCGCTCGTCTACATCTTCAGCACCACGCTGTGCCGCCGCCTGCTCACGCGCAGGGGCGCCGTCCGCACGGTGCAACTGGGATCGCGTCTCAGCCTCGCCGGGCCGCTGGTGCAGGCGCTGGGCTGCTGGCTGTTGCCGTTGTCGGCATGGCCGCTGCTGCTGGGCCATGCGATCTATTGCATCGGCCACGGCATTCATCAACCCTGCGGACAGGCCGGCGCCGTCGGCGACTTGCCACACCTGGCCGGCCGCGCCGTCTCGTGGTCGGGTTTTGCGATGATGGCGGTCGCGTTCATCGTCGGCCAGATCGCCGCAAGCTTCGTCAACCCACAATTCAGCAACGGCGCGTGGCCCATGGTGGTGCCCATGGCGCTGGCGGGCGTCGTGCTGGTGCTGATCGCCCACGTGTGGCTGCCACGCTTGCCCACCCACTCACATCGAAAGGAAACACCATGACCCGTTTGAATGTCATCCGCGAGGGCAGTGGCCCCATCGTCGTGCTGAGCCATGCGCTGGGCTGCGACCTGCACATGTGGGACGGTGTCGCCGCGCAACTCGCGCGCTCTCACACGGTGCTGCGTTACGACCATCGCAATCACGGCGCCTCCGAAGTGGTCGCCGGGCCGCACACGGTCGATGACCTGGCCGACGACGCAGCCGAACTGATCGCGCGAGAAGCGGCAGGCGAGCCGGTGCACTTCGTCGGCTTGTCGATGGGCGGCATGACGGCGCAGGCCTTCGCGCCGAAGTATCCGAAGCTGCTCAAGAGCGTGGTGATCGCGAATTCGTCATCGCACTATCCCGATTCCGCGCCGTGGCGTGCGCGTGTCGAGACCGTGCAGGCGCAGGGCGTAGAGGCGATTGCGCCGGGCGCGGTGGCACGCTGGCTCACGCCCGCATTCGTTTCGACGCCGGAAGGCGCAGACGCCGCGCGCGCCTTGACCGAGACGCTGGTCGGAACCGATGCCGCCGGCTACATCGCCAGTTGCAACGCCGTGGCCGCGATCGACTTCCGCGACAGCAACCGCCGCATCGCCGTGCCCACGATGGTGATCGCCGGCACGCGTGACGAAGCCACGCCGCCAGCGATGTCCGAAGCGATGGCTGCGGCCATTCCGGGTTCGCGTCTCACCACCATCGATGCCGCCCACCTGAGCGCCGTCGAGCGGCCCGTCGAGTTCACCCAGCTGCTGGTGGATTTCTGGCGGAGTCTGTGAGGCGCTGCCGCGGGATCAGCTCCCGCGGTAGGTCGAGCAACTCCAGGGCGTGCACAGCATCGGCACGTGGTAGTGCTGCTGCGCATCAAAGATCGCGAAGCGCACCGGCACCGTGTCGAGAAAAGGCGGATCGCTCTCGGCCCCCGGTTGGCGCCGGAAATAGTCGCCGACGTGGAAGACCAGTTCGTATTGCCCGACGCGGGCCGCATCGGGTGCCAGCACCGGCTGGTCGGTGCGGCCGTCGCTGTTGGTGGTGATGCTCTTCACGAGCTTCCAGCCGTCGCCTTCGCGCACCGAGAAATCGATGCGCATGCCGGCGCCCGGGCGCCCGGTGCCGCTGTTGAGTACGTGGGTGGATATGCCGGCCATGATCGTCTCCTTGAATTCGTGCGTGATGTGCGGTGCTGCTCAACTGCCGCGGTAGTACGAGTAGCCCCAGGGCGTGAACAGGATCGCGAGGTGGATGCGCTCCGTCGGATTGGCGATCTGAAAGCGCACCGGCACCTGCGACAGAAAGTTCGGCTTCGGCAACGATGTGCCGCGCGCCGCGAAGTAGTCGTCCAGCTGCAGCAGCAGTTCGTAGCGGCCGGGCTTGTAGCTCTGGTCCACCAGCAGCGGATCGTCGGTGCGCCCGCCACGGTTGGTTTCGAATCGGCGCAGCAAGCGGTAGTCGCTGCCGTCGTACATCGACAACTGCACCTTCATGCCGGCGCCGGGCGAGCCGTTGTGGGTGTCGATCGCATGCATCGTGAGCCGCGGGCTCAGGTTGCTCTGCGAGACGGGCGCGGTCGTGAGGCCGGCCGGCGCGTTCTGCGCGACGGCACTCGTGGCCAGGCTGCCTAGCGCGAGGCCGGCGGGCAGGAAGGCGCGGCGGGTGAGGGCGGGCGAAGTCATGGTGTCTTGTCTCCTTTGTTTCGTGGCTAGGCGACCGCCGTCGCCAGCAGCCTGCCGAGCCGCAGGCGCGTGATGATCGCGATCTGGTCCAGCGCGGCTTCGATTTCGGTGTCGGTGTCGCGCTCGGTGCGCGTGCGCAGCGCCTCGAAGATCTGCGTTCGCGTGTTGGCGAGCACGGCGATGATGAAAGGAAAGCCATGCTTCGCCGCATACGCGGCGTTGAGCGCGCGCAGCGTCTGCAACTGCTCGCGGCTGAGTGCATTCAGGCCGGCCTGCTCAGTCGTGGAGTGGCCCGTCATGGTGCCGGCCTGGGCTTCCTTGCCGGCCAGCTCGGGGTGCATGCGCAGGAAGTCGATGCGCACCTCGCGGGACGTCGCCCGCACCACGCCGATCATCGCGCGGTGCAGATGGTCGATACTCATGAACGGACGCTCGGCCCAGGCTTCGGTTGCCACCCATGGCGAGTGTTCGAACACACCGCCCAGAGCGGCGACGAAGCGCACGCGATCGAGCCTGTTGATGTCGGCCAGCGTCAAATCCGGCGCTTCGGCGGTACGCAGCACGGCACTCATAAGCTAACCTCCGTGCTGCGCATTTCGGTGCGAGCGCCTTCGGGCGGCCGGGCGGCGCTCATCGGGCCACCGCCTTTTTCACGAAGCGCGGGACGAACGCGATGATCAGGATCGCGGCGCAGATCTCGACGGCCGCGACGATGAAGAGGCCCGGCGAGAGCAGCCCGGTCGACGTCTTGATGGCGCCCAGCATGGACGGCGCGCCGAAGCCAGCGAGGTTGGCGATCGAGTTGATCAGCGCCACACCGCCCGCCGCCGCAGCGCCGGCCAGGAAGCGGCCAGGCAGTTGCCAGAACACGGGAATCGCGCTCATCGTGCCGACGATGGCGAGCGTCTGGGCGGCCAGCGCGAGTATCGGGCTCTGCTTCATGAAGAGCGCGGTGAGCGCGAGTCCCACGGCGCCGAGCGCGGCCGCGAATGCGCAATGCAATCGGCTTTCCTGATGACGGTCGGAGTGCAAGCCGTTGTAGACCATGCCGACCGCGCCGCAGAGGTACGAAAAGGCCATGATCCAGCCGACAGTCGCGGGGTTGGTGAAGCCCACTTCCTTTACCACCGACGGGCCGAAGAAGGTCAGCGACGAATTGGCCGCGATGATGCAGAAGAAGATCAGGATCAGCAGCCACATGCGGCGATCCTTCAGCGAAGCGATCAGGCTTTCCTCACGATGACCGAGCGCCTTGCTGTCGCGCGCCATGTCTTCATGCACGAGGCGGCGCTGTTCGGCCGTGAGCCACTTGGCCTGCTCGGGACGGTCGGTCAGGTAGAACCAGGTCACGAAGCCTGCGATCACCGAAGGAATGCCTTCGATCAGGAACACCCATTGCCAACCCGACCAGCCGTTGAGGCCATGCAGGTTGTTCATGATGCTGCCGGCCATCGGACCGCCGATCACGCCCGCAATGGCAGAGGCCGACATGAAGATGCCGAAGGCCTTGGCGCGTCGCTCGCTCGGATACCAGTAGGTCAGGTAGAGAATGATCCCGGGATAGAAGCCGGCCTCGAAAACGCCCATCAGGAAGCGCAGGAAATAGAACATCGCCGGCGTCTTCACGAACATGGTGGCCACGCAGACGATGCCCCAGCCGATAGTGATGCGCATGATCGTCTTCTTGGCGCCGATCTTCTGCAGCAGCAGGTTCGACGGCACCTCGAAGAAGAAGTAGCCGAGGAAGAAGATGCCGGCGCCGAGCCCGTAGATGGCCTCGCTCCAGCCGAGTTCGTCGAGCATGGTCAGCTTGACGAAGCCGACATTGACGCGATCGACCCAGGCCAGCACCCAGAGCGCGAAGATGAAGGGAATGATGCGCCAGGTGATGCGGCTGTATGCCGCATCCAGCGCGCTGGCCGGCGCACTCGGCGCGGCGTGTTGCGGGACTTCCAGGGTGGCCATGAACGAACTCCTTGGCGGATCAATGAGGGACATCGAAGGGGTGTGTGGATTGGGCCAGCCGGCACCCCCGCCTGTCGATACCGGCGCGGCATGCGAATCGCTATAGACTGCATCGGACATATCGATAGACGGGGGCTACGGGAAAACACCATGCAACGCGGCGTCGATCTGCTCGACGGTCATCTGCTGCGCGTGCTCGCCACGGTGGTGGAAGAGCGCAGCGTGTCACGTGCCGCCGCCCGCCTGCGCCAGACGCAACCGGCGGTCAGCGGTTCGCTCAAGCGGCTGCGCGAGATCTTCGGAGACGCCCTCCTGGTGCGCGACGGCACGACGATGGTGCCGACAGCACGCGCCGTGGGCCTCGCCGTCCAGGCGCGGCGCGCACTCGGCGAACTCGAAGCGCTGCTGGTCGAGCCCGAGGTGTTCGTGCCCGCGCACGCCGAGCAGCGCTTCCGGATCGCCTCGCCCGACTACATCGCGCCCTCATGGATCTCCCGGCTCGCGCAGCACCTGAGCGTCGAGGCGCCGCGCTGCCGCATCGAGCTGCGTGCGCTCGGACCGACCTTCGATTTCGAGCGCGCGCTCGGCGACGACGAACTTGACCTGGTCATCGGCAACTGGCCTTCACCGCCCGAGCATCTGCACATTTCGCTGCTGCTGGAGGACGAACTGGTCTGCCTCATGGCACGCGACCATCCGCTGGCGCAAGGCGCCACGCAGGTCAGCGAGGACGACTACCTGGCCGCCGGCCACGTCGTGCCCGTGCCCTATGCCTTGGCGCAGCGCGGCGTGGTCGAGACTTACCTGGGCGAGCGCCGCCTCGGGCGCGATGCGCGCGTGCAGGTGCCGTACTTCGGGTTGGCGCCGTCGATCGCGGCCAGCACGCAGTTGATCTTCACGACCGCGCGCCACTTCGCCGAATACCACGCGCGGCTGCTGCCGCTGGCGCTGCTGAAGGCGCCCGAGGGATTTCCGCGCATGCGCTTCTATCAGCTCTGGCACGACCGCGTTCACCATTCGGCGGCTCACCGCTGGCTGCGCGGCCTGGTGGCGCAATTCGGGCGGGAACTGGCTGCGCCGGCGATGCCGCAATGTCAGCAGGGTGATCCGCCGGCCAGCGGTTGAAAGACGCGCCGGCGGCCCCATCATCGGAGACATGCCTACCCGACTCCATATCGATTTCGTGTCCGACGTCTCGTGCCCGTGGTGCGCCGTCGGACTTGGCGCGCTCGAAGCCGCTCTCAAGAAGGTTGCCCCGGACGTGACCGCCGAACTGCGCTTCCAGCCCTTCGAACTGAACCCGCAGATGCCGCCCGAAGGCCAGGATGCCTTCGAGCACCTCCACGAGAAGTACGGCTCCACGCGCGAGCAGCAGGCGCAGGCGCGCGAAGCGATCCGGGCGCGCGGCGCGGCGGTCGGCTTCGAGTTCCGCCCCGAGGGGCGCGCCCGCGTCTACAACACCTTCGATGCGCATCGACTGCTCCACTGGGCCGAGCGCGAGGATCTGGCGAAGCAGGTGGCGCTGAAGAAGGCGCTGCTCAAGGCCTGCCATACCGATGGCGAGAATCCGTCGGATCCGGAGGTGCTGGTGCGCCTCGCGGGTGAGGCCGGCCTCGATCCGCAGCGTGCGCGCTCGATCCTGCAGGGCGATGAGTTCGCCGCCGAAACCCGCGAACGCGAGCGCCTCTATACCGAAGCCGGCATCCATTCCGTGCCCGCCATCATCATCGACAACAAGCACCTGATCTCCGGCGGCCAACCGGTGGAAGTCTTCGAGCGCGCCCTTCGGCAGATCGCCGGTGCGGCGCCGCCCAGCGTCGCCGTGGCCTGAACGCTGACTGCGGCCTGAACGCCGTGTAAAGACCGTCAACCGGCAACGGCGCCCGCCGGTTGAGTGAGGCAACCCCGCGCCGAAAGGGGCATGGAGCCTCGATGATCCTTCGATCCGCCGTTTCCGCGCTCGTGCTTGCATCCGCCCTGGCGCTGGGTTCCTGCGCCATGCCGAGCGGCCGGGGGCCCTTGCCCAAGGTCGCCGCCCCAGACGAAGCCACGCAACTGCGCTGGCTCGACCGCGTGAGCTGGGGGGCCGATGCCGCCAGCGCGAAGCAACTCGCGCACGAAGGCCTGCCCGCATGGCTGCGCGATCAACTGCACCCTGCGCCGGCCACGCTGCCGCCCGAGGCGCAGGCCCGGATCGATGCGATGACGATCTCCCGCACGCCTGTCGAATCCATCGCCGTCGCGCTCGTCGCGCAGCGACAGGCCGCGAATGCACTGTCCGACGACGACCAGAAGAAGGAGGCCCGGAGGACCTACCAGCAGGATCTCACGCGCCTCACGCGCGAGGCGCAGGAGCGCTTCCTGTTGCGCGCGCTCTATTCGCCCAATCAGCTCGAAGAGCAGATGACGTGGTTCTGGATGAATCACTTCAACGTGAACGCCCGCAAGAACAACCTCCGCGCGCTGGTCGGCGATTATGAGGAAACCGCCATCCGCCCCCATGCGCTCGGCAAGTTCCGCGACCTGCTGGGCGCGACGGTTCATCACCCGGCGATGCTGGGCTACCTGGACAACGCCCAGAACGCCGCCGACCGGATCAACGAAAACTACGCGCGAGAGCTGATGGAGTTGCACACGCTGGGCGTCGGCGGCGGCTACTCGCAGGCCGACGTGCAGGAACTGGCGCGCGTGCTGACCGGCGTCGGCATCCGCCGCCGCGCACCGGACGCGCCGCCGCCCAACATCAGGCCCGCATTGCGCGCCGACTACGTGCAGCAGGGGCTGTTCGAGTTCAACCCGAACCGCCATGACTACGGCCCGAAAGTGCTGCTGGGCCAGCCCATGACGCAGCATGGCCTGGCGGAAGTCGACGAAGCACTCGACCGGCTGGCGCGGGCGCCGGCCACTGCACGATTCATCTCCCGGAAGCTGGCGATCTACTTCGTCTCCGATGACCCATCGCTGGCGCTGGTCGACCGCATGGCCGACACCTTCCGCCGCACCGACGGCGATATTGCCGCCACGCTCCAGACGATGTTCGAGTCGCCCGAGTTCACTGCGTCGCTTGGCCAGAAGTTTCGCGACCCGGTGCACTACGTCATTGCAAGCGTGCGTCTGGCCGACGACGGCCGAATCGTGACCAACGTGAACCCCATCCTGTTTTGGCTCAACCGCATGGGCGAGCCGCTCTACGGCCACGAGACGCCGGACGGCTATCCACTCACGCAGGAAGCCTGGGCCAGCGCCGGGCAGATGTCCACACGCTTCGAGATCGCCCGTGCCATCGGCGCGAACGGTGCGGTGCTGTTCCGTGGCGAAGAGGGCGCACCGGGCGACAAACCGACGCTGGCACGCCTGGCCGATTCGCCCACGGTACAGGCAGCCTTGCCGTCGATGAGCGCCGACACGCGCGAAGCCCTGGCACAAGCGAAGTCGCCGCAGGACTGGAACACCTTCCTGCTTGCGTCACCCGAACTCATGCACCGCTGAAGGGGGCCGATATGCAGCGACGTGATCTCCTGAAACTGCTCGCCGCGGCATCGGCCTCCGGCCCGGTGGGACGGCTGATGGCGGCACCCGCGGCCGGCGGCACGAAGCTGCTGGTCGTGTTCCTGCGCGGCGCCTACGACTGCGCCAATGTGCTGGTGCCGGTGTCGAGCGATTTCTACTATGCCTCGCGCCCCAACATCGCCATCGCGCGGCCGGGCCAGCCTAACGGCGCGGTGACGGTCGATGCCGACTGGGGCCTGCATCCCGCACTCTCGGCGAGTGTGATGCCGCTGTTCCAGAAGAAGCAGGCCGCGTTCGTTGCATTCGCGGGCACCGACGACCTCACGCGCAGCCACTTCGAAACGCAGGATTCGATCGAACTCGGCCAGGCGCTGGACCGGCGCCGGGACTATCGCTCAGGCTTCCTGAATCGCCTTGCGGGTGTGCTGGGGGCGGGTCCGGTCACCGACGTGGCGCCCATCGCCTTCACCAACCAGCTGCCGATCGCCCTGCGCGGCGAGGCCAAGGCAGCCAACATGGCGCTGGCCGGGGTGGGGCGGCAGGGCATCGACGAGCGCCAGAGCAAGGTGATCCAGTCGATGTACCGCAACACGGCGCTGGCGCAGCCTGTCGCCGAGGGATTCCAGGTGCGCGACGAAGTGATGCGTGCCGTCCAGGCGGAGATGGAAGCGGCGAGCCGGGACGCGATGACCGCGAGGGGCTTCGAACTCGTCGCGCGGCGCATGGCGCGGCTGATGCGCGAGCGCTTCGACCTCGGCTTCGTCGACGTGGGCGGCTGGGACACGCATGTGGGGCAGGGCGGTGCCACGGGCTACCTCGCGAACCGCCTTGACGAACTCGGGCGCGGGCTCGCGGGCTTTGAGGCTGAGATGGGCGACAACGCATGGCGCGACACGGTCGTGGTGGTCATCAGCGAATTCGGTCGTACCTTCCGCGAGAACGGCAATCGTGGCACCGATCACGGGCACGGTACGGTGTATTGGGTGATGGGCGGCGGCCTTTCGGCGCAAGGCGGCGGGCGTGTCGTCGGCGAGCAGGTGGCGGTCGCGCAGGATCGGCTTTTCCAGAATCGCGACTACCCGGTGCTCAACGAATACAGGGCCGTGTTCGGCGGGTTGTTTCGCCGGATGTATGGGCTCTCGCCGGCACAGCTCGGGCACGTCTTCGATGGTGTGGCGCCGAAGGACCTGGCGCTTGTCTAGGGGAAGGTCGCCAGTCGAATGCCTCGCTTCGCTGCAAATTGCTTCGAAGGCCTGTTCTACCTCTGCTTCTTTGCAATTCTCGTGCTCTTCTCTGTTCGCACTCTCATATATTCCCAAGCCTGAGGGCCGCGTTCGGCCAAGAGAGAAAGGCACGCTCATGCAACATGACGACGCAAATCACGTTGAGATGTCGACCCAGAAGACAGCGCCCACAACCATCGATGAGTACGTCTCGGGATTTCCGCCGGATGTGCAAGCGATTCTTCAGAAGATTCGGCAGACAGTGCGAAATGCGGCGCCCGCTGCGGAGGAAGTCATAAGCTACCGGATGCCTGCGTTCAAACTGAACGGAATCATTGTGTACTTTGCCGCCTTCAAGAAGCACATCGGCATCTATCCTCCGGTCAAGGGTGACGCGCGCCTGGAAATGGCTGTCTCGCCCTATGCGGGGGCGAAGGGCAATCTCAGGTTTCCGCTGGACGAACCTATCCCTTTCGCGTTGATCAAGCGAATCACGCAACTTCGTCTAAAACAGAATCTAGCGCGCACCGGCGGCAAGGCCCGCCAACGACAGAGGACGCCTTCAACGTCATCCACTGCGGCTGAGTGACGCCGGCCGGCTTCGATGGACTTTAAGAACCTTTCAGCATCGGCTTTCCTTGGGTGAACGAAATGATCTCGGTCATGATGAAGCACCCGGACGTGTACGTGGACACATCGGCCTACAAGTCATCCCGCTTTCCGGCCGAGCTTGTTGCGTTCATGCGGGGACCGGGCAAGCGCAAGGTCGACTGGCGCCGCCAGCCAATCGCATCAAGTTAGTGAGCACGAGGCACAAAGGAAACGTGACCTTGCGCAAGCACCAGCGTGCGCCCGTCAAGTGCACTGACGGTGCCGTCAAGGCCGAGGACGAGCCCCCCCTTCGCCCGTGAGGCGGCCGACGTCACGACCCATTCCAGAAGCACGCTCTCGGTTGCCTTCACCGCGTGCAGAAGTTCGAAGGCGAAGTTCAAGCCGAGCATGCTTCCCCTTGAAGAGAAGTGTGTGGCAATCAACCCCATCAGAAGGGACGTGGTGTGCGTGGCGCTGGCGATCAGGCCGCCGAAGCGGGTGCCCGACGCGTAGTCGGCGTCGATGTGAAGCGGGTTCTCGTCTCCAGCGGCGAGCGAGAAAGATCTGACCTGCTCCTCATCAAATGTGTGGGCGCGCGAAAACCGGTACCCGGTGCCGACGTCAGGGCGATCGGTGTTGTACACCTCAAGCATGGCCGGCCAGACGGGTTATCGCAGCCGTGCTCCCCGCCGCTTCGCGAAGCCTGAACTTCTGAATCTTCCCTGTGGCCGTTTTCGGCAACGTGTGAAAGATGACTCGCCGCGGGCATTTGAAATGCGCGAGCCGCGCCCGGCAGAAGGCGATGACCTCGACTTCCGTTGGCGGCTCGACGCCAGCCCTCAGTTCGATGAACACGCACGGAACCTCACCCCATCGCTCGTCCGGCTGAGCTACCACAGCTGCATGCAGCACGGCCGGATGGCCATGAATGACATCTTCAACTTCGACCGAGGAAATGTTCTCCCCACCGGAAATGATCACGTCCTTGGAGCGGTCGGTGATCTGCACGTAGCAGTTGTCGTGCTGGACTGCTACATCACCCGTCCGGAACCACCCGCCGGCCAGGGCTCTGCGCGTCGCCGCCTCGTTCTTGAAGTAACCCATCATCACTGTATTGCCGCGCAGCATCAGTTCACCGGCCGTGCGGCCGTCCTGCGGAACGGGCTCCAGCGTGTCGGCGTCGCCCACCATGAGACCCTCGAACATGGCCGCACGCGCACCCTGCCGTACTCGGAGCTTTCCTTGCTCTGCCGCCGGAAGCTCGTCCCAGTCGTCCTGCCATACACAGCTCACTGGTGTTCCGGAAACCTCGGTGATGCCGAACACGTGCTCGACATCGAATCCCATGGCGCGAACCCCTTCCAATACAGCCAGCGGCGGCGGGGAGCCGGCGGTCAGGACCCGCACCGGGCGGGGCAAGGCC
The DNA here is from genome assembly GCF_056397705.1 of Variovorax sp. 05L425. Taxonomy (NCBI): domain Bacteria; kingdom Pseudomonadati; phylum Pseudomonadota; class Betaproteobacteria; order Burkholderiales; family Comamonadaceae; genus Variovorax; species Variovorax sp. 05L425. The sequence continues at coordinate 127,537 of NZ_JBFTNY010000010.1, forward strand.
TTGCCTTGGGCCGAGTCCGCCAGCATGGCCATGACGATCGGCGCCGCGCAGAGGTGGTTGACACCATGCGCGTCGATCGCAGCCATGACCCCCTCCGCGGAGATTTTCCGCAGGCAGATATGGGTGCCCGCAGCGGCCGTGATGCCCCATGTGAAACACCAACCGTTGGCGTGGAACATCGGCAGTGTCCACAGGTAACGCGGCGCCTGCGGCATCGACCAGTTCGTGATCTGTAGCTGGCTCATCAGGTAAGTACCTCGATGGCTTGCCACGACGCCCTTGGGGTCCCCGGTCGTGCCCGAGGTGTAGTTCAGGGCAATGGGCTGCCACTCGTCGCTCGGCCAGACACCGGGAAATCGGGAATCGCCGGAGGCGAGGAGCGATTCGTAGTCCACCTCGCCGATGGACACGCCTTTCGGCGCCAGGTGATCGTTGATGTCGATGACGACAGGGCGGTGATCGAGCAGGGCCAAAGCCGCCGCAGCAACGTCGGCGTACTCCCGATCGACCATCAGCAGCTTGCACTCGCCATGTCGGAGGATGAACGCCACGCCTTCGGCATCCAGGCGATGGTTGATGGCGTTGAGAACCGCGCCTGAAAGAGGAACTCCGAAATGGGCCTCCAGCATGGCAGGTGTGTTCGGCGCCAAGACGGACACCGTATCGCCGGACCGGATTCCCCTGGCCACCAGCGCTGATGCCAGGCGATAGCACCGCTCCCGCGTCTGCGCCCACGTGCGGCTCAGGTCACCGTGGACGACCGCGACACGTCGGGGGTGCACGAGCGCTGCCCGGTCCAGGAAACCCAGTGGTGTTAGTGGAACGTGGTTGGCCGCGCAACGGTCCAAACCCACTGAATACGATGCGGCGCTCATAAGGAGTTCTCCTTGGGATCTACATGGAAAGTCGTGAACGAAGGCACCGGCTCCCGCTCCGTGACCAGGGTGTTTTCGATAGACGATTCGTCGGCATGGCCAAGGCTCATGCCGCACACGAGCATCTGCCCGTCCGGGATCTGCAGATGGTGCGCGATCTCGCGATGAAACTTGAGAAACGCCGCTTGCGGGCAGGTGTGCAGATGGCGAGCCCGCGCCGCCACCATCACACTCTGCAGGAACATGCCGTAATCAATCAGGCTTCCTTCCTGCAACTGACGGTCGACCGTGAAGAACAAGCCGACCGGAGCATCGAAGAAGCGGTAGTTGCGACCGTGCTGGAGGTGCATGCGCGACTTGTCGCCCTTTTCGATCCCGAGCAGGCCATACAGGTCCCACCCTACCTTGCGACGTCGTTCCAGATACGGCGTCACCCAGTGGCGTGGGTAGTAGTCGTAGGGCTCGGTCAGCTCGGACGCAAGCGCGGGATTGTCATCAATGGCTGCAATGGCTGCGCAAAGTTCCCTCTTGGCAGCGCCCATCACTACGTGCACACGCCAGGGCTGCATGTTCATCCCGGATGCACTGTGGCTGGCGGTTTCGAGAATCGCTTCGATGTCGCGGGCCGGTACCGGCGTCGGCAGGAACGCACGCACGCTGCGCCGCGTCACGATGGCCCAATCCACCGCCTCGCGGAGCGTCTTTTGGGTCAGCAGCGACGCTGTCGTTCGGTCCATTGAGGGTGTCTTTCTGAGTAGGCGGATCACAAGATCCAGTCGCGCACTCTAGGAAGACTCAACCCATACGTCGATGCCCACGCACTCCAACCGGCATGGGGTAACCCGCCACCTCCGCAAAGATCTGCTAGGGTTTGGGCCTGCCCCCCTTCCGGTAAGCGCCAGGGCTCACGCCAGTCCACTTCTTGAAAGCTCGGTGAAACGCGCTCGCTTCCTGAAAGCCGGTGCGCACAGCCACCTCGGACACGGTCATCGAAGCCGCCGCAAGCAAGTCGATGGCAATGTCGCGACGCAAGTCGTCCTTTAGCCGTTGATAGCTCAGCCCCTCCTGATGCAGTCGCCGTTGCAGCGTGGTGCCGGACACATGCAAATCCTGTGCAAGCCTATCGAGTTCGGGCCATTGGTCCGGCGACTGACTGCGCAGCCGGCGGCGCACGCTCGCGCTGGTGCTCGATTCATTGCGGTACTGCACGAGCAGGTTGCCCGGGGCCTGCCGCAGAAAGGCATCGACCGAATCGGCCGTCTCTACGATGTAGAGGTCCAGCAGCGCGCTGTCGAAAATGATGTGCGTCGAGGCACCATCGAAAACCAGGTTCTGACAGAACCTCGTGCGGTAGTGGCTGTCATCGACCGGTGCCGGACACCGGAACTGCATCTCGCGAAGCGGGATCCTGCGATGAACCAGCCAGCAGGCCAAGCCGTGAACCAGGATGAACCACGTGCCGTATCCGAACAGCCTGCGCATGACGCCGCCGTCATGCAACACGAGGCGCGCCTCGGCATCAGTGCGGATCAGCTCGCCCCGGAAGTCATCCAGTGCTACATGCAGGAACCGCAGGATTCGGCGCAACGCGTGTTCAAGATTGTGTGCACTGACCGCAGCGCGCGTCATGAGCGCGAAACCGCCGCGCCGCAGCCCGTGGCTGTCGAGACCGAAAAACTCGTCGTCCATCAGGTCGGCCAGCGCAACCCACATGCGCGAGTACGCGACCGCGGGGATTCGGGCGCGAGGTGACTGCAACAACTCGCGGTCCACAGTTGCCGCCTCAAGGACGCGGTTGAGGTCCATGTTTCTGAGATAGGCGGCATGCAGCGCCTCATGCACCAGTTCGATGGAAACAGTGCCTTTGGTTCCTGCGAGACTCATCGCTGCACTGTAGGTTGAAATCAGATGACCCGGGATGGGGAAGTTGCGGGCGTCAGCTTTCGCACTGCGAAGCAGACGTTGGTAAACGAAACTCGAACGGCAGCAACGGCGTTTCTGAGGCCCAAGGGTCAAGGATCAGTCGCGGAGTTCAACCTCGCCCTCGACTTCGACCGGAATATCGAACGGCAACTCCGCCACCCCGATCGCGCTGCGCGCATGCGCGCCCGCTTCCGGCCCATAGAGCTGGATGATCAGATCCGAAAACCCGTTGATCACCGCCGGCGTCCGGTTGAAGCCCGGCGCCACGTTGACCATGCCGAACACACGCACCCAGGCCGAGATGCGATCGAGATCGCCGATGGCCCGCTGCAGGCTGCCAAGAATCGCCAGGGCGGTGAGTTGCGCGGCCTGGTAGCCCTGCTCGGCGGTGAGTTCGCGCCCGACCTTGCCTCGCGGCTCGGCGACGCTCCCGTCGTTGGATTGCGGCCCGTGCCCGGAGATCAGCACGCGACGGCCGATGACTCGGACCCATGGGAAAGGCAGGGCCACCCCCGGCGGAAGCGACAGCGGCGGAGGGAGCGAGAGGTCCAGGGACCGGAGCTTGTTTTCGATGCGCGACATGGCCGCAGATGCTACGACCGTCTCGCCGATCCCGCAAAGAAAAACGCCGAGGAGCGCGGAGCCCCTCGGCGTGTCTTCAGGCCTTGAAGCCTTCGGGATCGATCACTTGCTGTTGAAGTCCAGCGCGGCCGTCAGGTCGCCCATCGGCTTGCCGCCGTTCTTCAGCAGCGCCACGTCGCGTTCGACCAGGCCCGGCAGCGGCGGCAGCGACCAGCGGTGCGTGATGAAGCGCAGCGTGGAAGCCGTGTCGTACGGCGTCTTGTCGACGAAGCCCTTCTTGGCGTATGGCGAGATGATCAGCGCCGGAATGCGCGTGCCGGGACCCCAGCGGTCGCCCTTCGGCACGGTGGCGTGGTCGTAGAAGCCGCCGTTTTCGTCGTACGTGACGACGACCAGCATGTGCTTCCACTGCGGGCTGGCCTGCAGCTTGGCGATCACGTCGGCGATATGCGCGTCGCCATCGGTGACGTTGGCGTAGCCGTTGTGTTGGTTGAGGTTGCCCTGCGGCTTGTAGAAGGCCACCGCAGGCAGCTTGCCGGCGGCCGCGTCCTTCAGGAAGTCGGCGTCGAAGTCCTTCAGGTGCGTGGCGCGTGCATCGGGATGCGCGACCGGATCGAACTCCGCGTAGTAGTTGAAGGGCTGGTGGTGGAACTGGAAGTTCGGCGTCACCGCGGCGGCGGGCGATGCCGCATCCGGGCCAGGGAACTTCCGGTCGCCCTCGGCGATGGCCGTGGTGCTGTTCCATGCACCGCCGTACCAGGCCCAGCTCAGGCCCTTCTTGTCGAGCAGGTCTCCGATGGTGGCTTGCGTCTGCGGCGGCAGCGTGTTCGCCTTGGTCGGGTCGGCGTAGAACTTGGTCGAGTCGCCGGCCGCCGGCGCGTTGCCGCTCGGTTGGTAGGGCGGCTGCATGGTGTTGACCGCGTAGAACTTGCCGCTCGCATCCTTCGGCGTCAGCGTGTTGTCGTTCTTGTAGGTCGCCGCACCGTTGAGCACCGAGGCGGGCGAGTTGGCCGCAGGCGTCAGCCGGACGAAGTTGCCGTTGGCGTCCACGTCGATCGCCGAGATGGTTGCCTTGGCCGGAGAGGTGTCGGCATCGGCGTTCGGGTAGGTCGGCGCGCAGGCGCACACCAGGTACTGGTGGTTCAGGAACGACCCGCCGAAGGCGCCCATGAAGAAGTGGTCCGCCAGCGTGTACTGCTTGGCGATCTCCCACATCTTCATCTTGCTGCCATCGAAGTAGCCCATGCTCAGGCCGCCTGCGTCGGAATAGGCAGTGAACTTGTCGTTCTTGCCGCCGTTGATCTGCATCTGGTTGTTGTAGAAGCGATGGACGAGGTCGCGCGTGATGGTCGTTTGATCAATCTTGATGCCCGTGTTGAAAAAGCCGGCCGGGTCGTCGATCTGGAACATCTTGTTGGGCATGCCAACGGTCTGCGCCTGCGTGATCGTGGCGGCCTGACCGGCGATGGTCACGCCGCCCCATACCGGCGGCAGCGCGGGCAGGGTGGCGCCGTCGAAGTCCTTCTGCGGTTCCGGATGGCTCGACGTCGACGTCGGGTTCACGCCCGGAATGCCGTCGGCGCCGGGGAAGAGCCCGTAGAGGTTGTCGAAGCCACGGTTCTCGGCGTAGATGACGACGACGTTCTGGATCTTCTCGAGCGCGAGGCGGTTGCGCAGTGCCTGCATCACGTCGCCGCCCGAGCTTGCCTCGGCCACGGCTTCGGCGATGCGCTCGATGGCCTCGTCGATCTCGGCCTGCAGCAATGCCTTGATGCCCTTGTCGTCCATCTTGTTGTGGTCGACCATCAATTGGGTTTCGGTCACGCCCAGGCGCTTGGCCAGGGCGGCGCGCGCGGCGGCAAGGTCGCCGCCGTTGTCGTCCATCATCGCGGTGAGTTCGGTGCTGATGGCACTGACCACAGCATTCGCTCCGGCGGGTGCGCGGAACACGAGCGGCTGCGTCACGGCGCTTTCGGTGTCGGTGGCCGGGTCGTAGCGCTTGCTCGACGTGCCGATTTCGGCCACGACGGCGCCTTGTCCATTCACCTTGAAGGCGCCGTTGTTGTCGGTCGTCGCGCTGGCTTCGTTGCTGTCGCAGCGGCCGTTGTTGTTGGCGTCGATGCAGACCTTGGCGTTGCGGTAGTAGCTGCCGGCGACGACGCCCGAGGTGGTGGCCGTGCTGGCCGTGCCAACGGGCAATGCAAAGCCCGATCCGCTGCTGCCGCCGCATGCCGCGACGACGGCAGCCGCCACGATCGAGATGGGCCAGGGCGAGAGGCGGACCATCGGGTTGCGCAGGAGCCGCGCGAATGCGGCGCGGGATGTTGCAGAGGGTTTCATCATGTGTGGAGTTATGCGGTTGTTGATGAGTCCGGTCGAACGCCCGGCGCCCGCGATGTTCGTCCTGCTCGATGACAGGCACATTTCAGAAAAATGGTTTCATCGCCGTTTCGGGGGCTCAGGCGTCATTCGGATGTCATGTTCGATGCCTACGCTGCGCGATCTGCCCCGGTTTCCTGGGGCCATGCCTGCGATGCGCATTTCAAATCTGTTCCGGTCGATCCGATTCCGGCTGGGCCTTCTTGCGTTGGCGTCCTTCGCGCTTGCCGCTTGCGAGCGGCCGACGCCTTCCGTCCCTGCGAACCCACCGGCGGCTCCGTTGGCGACAACGCCCGCGCCGGTGCCCGCGTATGTCGGCGCGACCTACGCGCCCGTGCCCGGCAAACCGCAGCCCACCGCCGCTCAGCTGACGGCACTGGGGCGCAAGATCTTCTTTGATCCGTCGTTGTCCGCCTCGGGTGCGCAGTCGTGCGCCAGTTGCCACGACCCTCACCATGCCTTCGGCCCGCCCAACGCGCTGTCGGTTCAGTTGGGCGGCGTCGACGGTCGCACACAAGGCCCTCGAGCCACTCCGTCGTTGCGCTATCTTGAAACGCTGACGGCCTTCTCGGAGCATCACCACGACAACGATGGCGACGACAGCATCGACGCCGGCCCCACCGGCGGACACATGTGGGACGGCCGGGCCGGTTCGGCGCACGAACAGGCCGGGCTGCCGCTGCTGTCGGCAGCCGAGATGGCCAATGCGTCGATCGAAGACGTGGCCCGCAAGCTGGAGCGCGCGACCTACGCGGACGAGATGCGCGCCGTGTTCGGCGCCGACGTGTTCGGCGACGCACCGGGGGTGTTCCGCGCTGCAGGCATCGCGCTCGAGGTCTTCCAGCAGTCGCCCGCTGAGTTCTATCCTTTCACGAGCAAGTACGACGCCGTGCTGCGCGGCGAGCAGAAGCTGAGCCCCGCCGAGACGCGCGGCCTGCGTCTCTTCAAGGCCGAGGACAAGGGCAACTGCGCGTCATGCCATCTCAGCGATCGCACGCCGGACGGTGCGTTTCCGCTCTTCACCGACTTCGGCATGATCGCGATCGGCGTGCCACGCCACCGTGGCTTGGTGGCCAATGCCGACCCGGCCTATCACGACCTCGGGCTGTGCGGCCCGATCCGCACCGACCTCAAGGACCATCCTGAATACTGCGGCCTGTTCCGCACGCCGACCCTGCGCAATGTCGCGGTCCGCCAAGCGTTCTTCCACAACGGTGTGTTCCATTCGCTGGAAGAGGCGGTGCGCTTCTATGCCCAGCGCGACACCGCGCCGCAGCGCTGGTACGGGCGCGATGCCAAGGGCAGGACGCAGCCCTTCGACGACCTGCCGGCGGAGTATCACGGCAACATCAACACCGACCCGCCCTTCGGCCAGAAGCGCGGAGACAAGCCCGCCTTGACGGAGCCGGAGATTCGCGACGTGGTCGCATTCCTGAAGACACTGACGGATGCCGATCAACTGCCGGCCTCGGGCCATCCAGCGAAGCCGTAGGCGCTTCGGATTTCAGGTGTCCGTATCGTGGATCAGCCGCCGGCCGAGGCTGATGGCATCGTCCTGCGCATAGCCGAGCTTGCGGTAGAACGCGATCACCTCCGCGTTGGACGAACGCACCAGCAGATTGATCTTCGGGCAACCTCGCTCCATGAGCAGCCGCTCGGCTTCGTGCATGAGCGCGCGGCCGATGGATTGCTTGCGATGCTGCAGTGACACCGCGAGGTAGTAGACCCACCCGCGATGTCCATCGAAGCCCACCATCGCGGAGCCGACGAGCGCATCGCCGATCGTCGCGACCAGGAAGAGCTCCGGCTGCTCGCTCAGCTTGCGCTGGATGTCGCGATGCGGATCATTCCACGGCCGCGTGAGCCCGCACTCGCGCCAGAGCGCGATCACACTGTTTTCGTCGGCAGGGTGGAACGAGCGGATCTTCATGATTCGCCTCTCGCCCTGACGTCCGCCACCACGCGCGCGTAGCGCTGGAAGCTCCAGTAGGCGCTCGCCCAGTCCATCAGCACGACGAGGCGGTTGCGGAAGCCGATCAGGAAATACACGTGCGCGAACAGCCAGAACAGCCACGCCATGCGACCCGAGAAACGCAACGGGCCGAAGGGCGTCCCGAGGTCCACCACGGCGGAGTTGCGGCCGATCGTGGCGAGATTGCCGTAGTCGCTGTAGCGGAAGGGCTCGGTCGGCTGGCCGGCGATGCGGCGAAGAATGTTCGTGGCGGCGGCGCGCCCCATCTGCTTCGCGCCGGGCGAGACACCGGGCACGGGCGTCGGCTCCTTGCCCGGTCGATAGCTCATCGCGGCGGCGAGATCGCCCACCACGCTGATGTCCGGGTGCCCCGGCAAGCTCAGGTCAGGCAGCACCTTGACCCGGCCCGCGCGATCCGTTTCGGCACCGGTGGCGCTTGCCAGCAAGCGGCCGAGCGGCGAGGCCGCCACGCCCGCGGCCCAGACCACGCAATTGCACGCGATGCGATGGCTGCCGACGCCGGCGCCGCCGTCGCTGAACGGCGATTCGACCTGCAGGCCGCCCGCATCGACCGACGTGACCTTCGCATTGAGGCGCACCTGCACGCCGAGCTTCTGCAACTGCTCCAGCGCGCGCTGGCTGAGCGACTCGGGCATGGCCTGCAGCACGCGCGGTCCGCCCTCGATCAGCAGGATCTCCGCGCTGCCCGGATCGAAGCGCCGGAACTCGCCCGAGAGGGTATGGCGGGCGATCTCGGCGAGGGTGCCCGCCATCTCGACCCCAGTAGGTCCGGCCCCGATCACCGCAAAAGTCAGCAGCGCGCGGCGACGTTCCGGATCGGATTCAACCTCCGCCGCTTCGAAACTCAGGAGGATCCGGCGGCGGATCTCGAAGGCATCGGCCAGCGTCTTGAGGCCCGGCGCCATCTTTTCCCACTGGTCATTGCCGAAATAGCTGTGTGTCGCGCCTGCCGCGACGATCAGGTGGTCCCACCCGATCCGGGTGCCGTCGCCCAACTGGATCTCGCGCGCGGCCGGATCGATGTGCGTGACTTCGCCGAGCAGTGTCGTGACGTTGGGCTGTTGCCGAAACAGCAGCCGCACCGGCGCCGCGATGGCGGGCGCGGCAAGGCCCGCGGTCGCCACCTGGTAGAGCAGGGGCTGGAAGAGATGATGGTTGGTCTTGTCGATGACGGTGATGTCGACATCGGCTTTCTGCAGCTTGCGCGCGGCCTCCAGTCCACCGAAACCGCAGCCGATGATCACGATGTGCGGGCGGCCGTTGTTCTTGGAAGTGCTCATTCGCCGGATGATACGCAGGCAGGGCGATGGCAAGCTCTCGCAACTTGTGCCAAAGTGGCGCGTTCCGCTGCGCCGGCGTCGCGGTTCCGTCTCTTCGGGCGAGACCTTGTCCTACGGCGTCTTCCTGTGTACGTGGGCTAAAACCCGTCAAGACGAAACTTGGAGACCCCATGAACCTGATCCGGCCGGCCGCGCCCGCGGCGGACGAACTGCGCGAGCGTTTCCAGTCGGTGCGTGCTCACAGTCTTTCACTGGCGGCGCCACTCTCCGCCGAGGACCAGTGCGTCCAGTCGATGCCCGATGCCAGTCCCACCAAATGGCATCTTGCGCACACCACCTGGTTTTTCGAGACCGTGTTGCTCCAGGCACACGCGAATGGTTACCGGGTGTTCGATCCGCGCTTTCACTACCTTTTCAATTCGTACTACGAGGCGCTGGGTCCGCGTCATCCGCGGCCACAGCGCGGCCTGCTGACGCGGCCGTCGCTCGAAGAGGTGCACGCGTATCGGCACCACGTGGACGAAGCCGTGCGGGCGCTGCTCGGCAGCGCGAGTGAGGCGGACTGGTCGGCGATCGAATCCATCGTCACGCTGGGGCTGCATCACGAGCAGCAACATCAGGAGTTGATCGTCACGGACATCCTGCATGCGTTGTCATGCAACCCCTTGCAGCCGGCGTACCGGCCGGCGCCAGGGCCTGCACTGCGCCTTGCTTCGGTGGCGCGGCCGATGCAATGGTTGTCGAGGCCCGGCGGCGTGACCGAGATCGGCCATGACAGCCGTGGCTTTGCCTTCGACAACGAGACGCCGCGCCACTCGGTGTTGTTGCAGCCCTATGCCATCGCAGACCGTCTCGTGAATTGCGGCGACTATGCGCAGTTCATCGCCGACGGCGGCTACGAGCGGCCCGAACTGTGGCTGTCCGATGGTTGGGCCACCGTCCAGGCCCAGGGATGGCGCTGTCCGGCCTACTGGCTCGCATCGGGCGATCCGAGGCTGATGCACCAGGGCGCGAGCACAGGCTGGCAGGTCTTTGGTCTGCACGGCGTTCGGCCGATGGAGCCCGAAGCGCCGGTCGCGCAACTCAGCTTCTATGAAGCCGCCGCCTACGCCGAATGGGTCGGCGCGCGGCTGCCGACCGAGTTCGAGTGGGAAGCGGCGTACAACGCACCCGGCATTTCGCAGATGACCGGCCACGTGTGGCAGTGGACGCGCTCTTCCTACGACCCGTATCCAGGGTTTCGGCCGCTCTCGGGCATCGCGGCGGAATACAACGGGAAGTTCATGGTGGGCCAACTGGTGCTGCGAGGCAGCAGTGTCGCGACGCCGCAAGGGCATGCGCGGGCCAGCTATCGCAACTTCTTCCCGCCGGCGGCACGCTGGCAGTTCTCGGGGCTGCGGCTCGCGAAAGACCTCTGATGGGCACTCCAGCATTCAACCTCCAGGCATTCCGCGCGGCACAGCGGGCTGCGCCCCTGTCCGACTTCGCCCGCGAACTGAACGCAGGGTTGAGCCTCGACGCGCGCAGCATATCGCCCAAGTTCTTCTACGACGTTGCGGGCTCGGCGCTGTTCGATCGCATCTGCGAACTGCCCGAGTACTACCCGACACGCACGGAGGTTCGCATCCTCACCGAATGCGCGCCGGAGATCGCGGCGCAGATCGGACCCCATGCCGAGATCGTCGAGTTCGGCGCGGGCTCGCTCACCAAGGTGCGGCTGCTGCTCGATGCGCTCGAATCGCCGAAGCGCTATGTGCCCATCGACATCTCGGGCGAACATCTCGAAGCCGCGGCCGAGCGCCTGCGCAAGGACTATCCGAAGCTGATCGTGCAGCCGATGGTGGCCGACTACACGATGCCGCTGGTGCTTCCGTCGCGCGAGAAGGGTGGCGGCCAGCGCGTGGGATTTTTTCCGGGGTCGACGCTGGGCAACTTCAGCCCGGAGGAGGCGCTCGCCTTCATGCAACTGGCCCAGCGGCTGCTCCGTGGTGGCGGCTTGCTTCTGGGCGTCGATCTCGTGAAGGACCCCGCACTGCTGCATGCCGCCTACAACGACGCGCAAGGCGTGACGGCGGCCTTCAACCTCAACCTGCTGCGACGCGCCAACGCCGAGCTCGAAACGGATTTCGACGTCGACGGCTTCACGCACGCCGCGTTCTACAACTCGCCGCTGCGGCGCATCGAGATGCACCTCGTGAGCCGGCGCGCGCAGACTGTGACGCTCGACGGCCAGCGTTTCAACTTCGAGGAAGGCGAGACGATCCATACCGAGAACTCGCACAAGTTCACCGTCGATGGGTTGCGCGCCCTCGCCGTGAAGGCGGGCTTTCGGCCTGCGGCGGTATGGACCGATCCGGAGCGGATGTTCAGTGTGCACTGGCTCCAGGCGAAGGATTGACCGTTACGGTATGTCCGTTACGCGCCAGCAGTGCTCACAGATTGCCGCAGAACACCTCTCGGTTCAGGTCTACAGGGCTCGTTCGGACGACAAGCGCATGGGGCGAACCCGTCAACTGAGACAGCGGTGCGGGTGCTGTATTGGTCAAACGGAAAGGCCCGCTGGCCGGAGCCAGCGAAGTGGGGTTGTTGATCTCGGTCACCAGAACGACCTTGTTCAAGGCGAACTTGGGGTTGGGTGCAAGGCTTCCACATCGGCCTTCAAACACAGCCATGTACAACTGCACAGGCGGCGTCGTCGCGACGCTCAGGCCCGAGACTTCGATCGTCACCACGGTGGCATCGGACTGTGGACGCAGGAATGCCTTGCCGACCTGACCCGCGTTCATCCCCGTCGCCGAAAGCTGTACTGTCTTCGTACTCGCCTCGGCTGCACGGTTGCTTGTGGTACACCCCCACATCCAATGAAGCCCGGCGATGGTCGCGACAATGAGAAGGGATCTCAGCGCTTGACGCTGGATACGGTTGTGCTTCTCCACCTGACGCCCTTCGATGTCTTGCTTCATGGGCCACCTCGCTTGAAACGGGTTTGAGTCAATATAGGCGAAGGACCGGCGTTTTCACAGCACAGGCCGGAATCAGCATGCGTAGTGACCCAGAAAGCCAAGACCCCAAACTGCTGCGCCGCCTGTTGCGCGCAAAGGACCGGATGGACGCCGCCTCGCATGAAGATTGGCCCGTGCAGAGACTAGCGGAAGTGAGTGGTGTCTCCGCGGCCCACTTCGCCCGATCGTTCAAGCAAGCCTTCGGTGTGCCTCCGCACCGGTATCTGCTCACCCGGCGCATCGAGCGCGCGACGGCACTGCTGCGCGACACCGACCTGCCCATCACCGAGATCGCCTTCCACACGGGGTGGGCGAGCCTTGGCACCTTCGGGCGCATCTTCCGCGACATCACCGGCGAGAGTCCCAGTGCGATCCGGGCGCAGGGGAGAGCGATGGCGAACGACCTCGGTCGCGTGCCCGCCTGCATCGTCAGCGCCGCGCATCGGCCCGACCTCACGATCGCAGTTTTGGAGAAGCGGCGCCGAATCGCGGTCGATATAAACGGGTCTCAAGAAAAGGAGATCTCATGAGTCAAGGTGTACAAGTGGCTGGTCTGTATGTGCGAGACCAGGACGAAGCGCTCACGTTCTACGTCGAGAAGCTGGGCTTTCGCGTTCACACGGACGTGAAGAACGGGGACTATCGATGGCTCACCATCCAGCACCCGGACCAGCCGTCGTTCCAGCTCGGCCTGTTCAAGCCAGGGCCGCCGATGCTCGACGCCGCGACCGCGCAGACGCTGAACGCGGTTGTGGCGAAAGGCGCGATGCCGCCGCTGGTGCTGGTCGTGGACGACTGCCAGGTTGCCTACGACCGGATGCGCGAGCGGGGCGTGGAATTCACGCAGGAGCCCGTGGAGCGCTACGGGACCGTGGATGCCGGCTTCCGCGACCCGTCAGGGAACGGGTGGAAGATGATCCAGGAGCGCCGCTGAGGCGGCTGGCTCAAGCCTTCGTATTCGCCTGATCGTCCCGGAACGCTGCTTCTCCGGCGTCCGACACCTCGACCCACTTCTTGTCGGGCGCTGCGTCCGGGACGTAGCTGTCGTGCCAGTTCCACCACTTGTAGGGCGGCGTTTGGGGATAGCCCTCGGGTGAGTCTTCCCAGATCTCCTGCCGGCCGAGCGGCGTGATGTCGAGGTAGTTCCAGGTGCCGCCCATCTGCTCGTCGCCGCGGCTGTGGATGAAGTAGGTGCGGAACACGCGATTGCCGTCGCGGTAGAACACGTTCGTGCCGTGCCACTCGCCCACGCCGAAGTCGGCGTCGAAGCTGTCGGTGATGGTGAACCACGGCATCTTCCAGTCCATCCGCGCCTTCAGCCGCGCGATGTCCGCCTGAGGTGCGCGCGAGATGAAGGCGAGGGTCGTGTCGCGGGCGTTCAGGTGGGCGAGGTGGGCGACCTGGTCGGCCACCATGGAGCAGCCCCGGCAGGCTTGGTCGGGCCAGCCGAACACGCCGGGCTCGTAGAAGGCGCGGTAGACGATCAATTGACGCCGGCCGTCGAACAGGTCGAGGAAGCTCATCTTGCCCGAAGGTCCTTCGAAGACATACGAGGTCTTCGCCTCCATCCACGGCATTCGCCGGCGCTCGGCGGCCAGGGCGTCGTGCGCGTGGGTGTGCGCCTTTTCCTTCGCGAGCAGCTTCTGGCGGGCCGCTTCCCATTCCTGCGGCGACAAGACCGGCGGTGTATGCATGGCAGAGGTGGTCATGGCTTGAATCTCCATTCGATGAACATCGGTCGTTGTGGACTGGGAGAAAGTTTGGCACCGGAAGCCCAACGCCGGGAGTAACAAGTGTGGCGACATTCCAGGCGCCGAAGCGGCGTCTGGCATCAAAATCGCTTGCCTTTCGGTAGAACAACGAAGCAAGGTGACATCCATGGCGAAGATCCCTCCCGGCGTCGGTCCTCGTTTTCCGCAAGTCGTGATGCTGGTCGGCGCGACGGGCGACCTGGCGCGGCGCAAGCTGCTGCCGGGCCTGTTTCACCTCTGCAGTTCGGGCTTCATCCCCGGCTGCCGGATCATCGGCGTCTCGCTCGACGAACTCGACGCCGAAGGCTTTCGCGCCGCCGCGCGCAGTGCGCTGGATGAATTCGGCAGTCGCAAGGTCTCTCCGGCCGCCTGGGACGCCTTCGCGGGCATCCTCGACTACGTGCCGCTCTCTGGGGGTGCGCAGGCGCTCAAGGAAGCGGTCGAACGCGCCGAGACGTCGCTCGACGCGCCCGAGTGCCGGCGTCTTCACTACCTGAGCGTGCCGCCGAGCGCGGCCCTGTCGGTGGTACGCATGCTGGGCGCGGCCGACCTGGTCGAGCGATCGCACATCGTGATGGAGAAGCCCTTCGGCACCGATCTCGCGAGCGCGGTGTTCCTGAACGGCCAACTGCACGAGGTGTTCCAGGAGGAGCAGATCTTTCGCATCGACCACTTCCTCGGCAAGGAGCCGGCGCAGAACATCCTGGCCTTCCGCTTCGCCAACGGCCTTTTCGAGCCGATCTGGAACCGCAACTTCATCGACCATGTGCAGATCGACGTGCCCGAGACCCTCGGTCTCGGCAAGCGCGCGGGCTTCTACGAGCAGACCGGCGCCTACCGGGACATGGTGGTGACGCACCTCTTCCAGATCCTGGGCTTCATGGCGATGGAGCCGCCCACGGCGCTCGAACCGGCGCCGATCAGCGAGGAGAAGAACAAGGTCTTCCGCAGCATGCTGCCGATCGTGCCCTCGGAGGTGGTGCGCGGGCAGTACAGCGGCTACAGGCAGGAAGAGGGCGTCGACCCCGATTCGGATACGGAGACCTTCGTGGCGCTCAAGTGCCATATCGACAATTGGCGCTGGGCCGGCGTGCCTTTCTTCCTGCGCACCGGCAAGCGTCTGGCCGAGGGGCAGCGCATCATCTCGATCGCCTTCCGCGAACCGCCCAAGAGCATGTTCCCGTCCGGATCGGGCGTCGGTGCACAGGGGCCGGACCACCTGACCTTCGACCTTGCCGATGCATCGAAGATGTCGCTGTCCTTCTACGGCAAGCGACCCGGGCCGGGCATGCGCCTGGACAAGCTGAGCCTGCAGTTCGCGATGCGCGATACAGGGCTGGTCGGCGAAGTGCTGGAAGCCTACGAGCGCCTGATCCTGGACGCCATGCGCGGCGACCGCACCTTGTTCACGACGGCAGAGGGTATCGAGCGGCTGTGGCAGGTTTCAACGCATCTGCTCGAGTCACCGCCGCCGGTGCGGCTCTACGAGCCGGGATCGTGGGGGCCGAAGCCGATTCACCAGCTGATCGCGCCGCATGCCTGGCGGCTGCCCTTCGAGCGCGCCTGGCGAGATCCGAACAGAGCGGGAAGCTGAGGGCGCGGGCGTTGAGCGAGACCGCGCAGGCGGCTTGTGCAATGATGCGTCGTCGGCGCAGGCGTTGTACCGAATTCAATCATTCACCAGGAGACATGCCATGGCAACAGATCCGTTCGGCGACATGAAGAATATGCTGGAGCAACTCAAGATGCCGGGCATCGACATGGGGGCCATCGTCGAGGCGCGACGCAAGGACGTCGAAGCCTTGGTCGAGGCCAACAAGTCGGCTTACGAGGCCATGCAGGCCATCGCGCGCAAGCAGACCGAAATGATGACCGAGTCGATGCAGGTCATGCAGGAAGCCGCGAAGGGCGTCGGCGACCCGTCGAAGCAGACCGAGGTGGTTCGCAATGCCTTCGAGAAGACCATTGCCGACATGAAGGAAATTGCCGAGATGGCGAAGCGGTCGCAGACGGATGCAATGGCCCACATCACGCAGCGCGCAGCCGAGCACATGGAAGAGATCAGGAAGCTGATGTCGCGCAAGTAGGTGCCGGGCGCGACAGCGTCGGCTTTGCGTTCGAGTCGTTCACTCCGGAAACCTTGCCGGCGTTGAAAACGGCTTGGTCGCATGTTGCGCCATCGCAGTCGTTGGCAGTCCGAATGCGCTCGATGCCAGGACGGCGACCATCACGATGAGAAACCGCTTCATCCGGGAACCTCCATCATTGAACACGCCTGATGTGCTACTTTCGTGAGTGTGAATGGCGCATCGCGCCTTGGAGTCACGAAATGAAAGCAACCTGGAACGGCGTCACCATCGCCGAGAGCGACGACACGGTGCTCGTCGAAGGCAATCACTATTTCCCCATGGAATCGCTCAATCGCGACCATGTGACCTTCAGCAACCACAAGACCACCTGCGCCTGGAAAGGCACGGCGAGCTACTACTCGCTGCTGGTCAACGGCGAACTCAACACCGATGCCGCCTGGTACTACGCCGATCCCAAGCCCGAAGCAGAGATGGTCAAGGACCGCGTCGCCTTCTGGAAAGGCGTGAAGGTGACTGAGTGAGCACGGCATTCAGCCCACCGTTCACGCCGCCCGATCGCCTCGTTTCCACCTTGCGCCAGGACGGCTATGCCGTGCTGAGCCCGCAAGGCGTGGCCCAGTGGCTGGGCGCATCGCTGTCGGAGCTCGAAGCGCTTCACGGCGATTGGCAGCAGCTGCCGCCTGACGACTACCTGAAGGACGGGGGGCGCTATCGCACGCGCCGCCATGCCTGTTTCACGGTCGATGGCGCGACGCTCGTGCAGGCGCCGCATCGCGCGCATTGGCAGCCGGTCGAATACAACGCGCTGCATGGCGGCATGCAGCGCTGGTTTGCGCCGATGGAAGAGGGCACTGTGGCGCAGCCCGTGTGGCAGCGCCTGATGCGCGCGCTCGGCGATGTGGCGAGCGGCTTGCGCGGGACCCAGCCCTGGTACATCGAGGCGCACCAGTTCCGCATCGACACCGCCGACGGCATCGGCCGGCCGACGCCCGAAGGTGCGCACCGGGACGGTGTCGACGTGGTCGCGGTCGCGCTCGTCGGCCGCCACAACATCAAGGGCGGCGAGACCCGCGTCTTCGAGGCGACCGGTCGTCGTGGCGAACGCTTCACGATGACCGAACCGTGGACCTTGCTCCTGCTGGACGACGCACGCGTCATCCACGAATCGACGCCGATCCAGCCGCTGATCGAGGGCGAGCCCGGATGGCGCGACACCCTGGTCGTGACGTGCCGGGCCGGCAGTTTTCAGGGCGATTGATGCTGCGCTGCGGACTGGAGAAGTCCTACATCCGCAGTGCATGTCTTGGATGTAAATTCGGGGCCCGGTTCGCCCGCGAATCCTGTTCTGTGCATGAAAGAGGTCTGCCATGTTCAATCACATCCTGGTGCCCATCGACGGCTCCGAAACGTCGATGCTGGCGGTCAGCAAGGCCAGCGGGCTGGCCCTTGCGTTCGGCAGTCGCATCACACTCATTCACGTGGTGGACAACTACCCCTTCATCGGCGTGGGCGCTGACTACGCCTTGGGCCAGAACGAATACCTCGCCGCCGCGACAAGCAGCGCCAATGCGGCGTTGGCGCGTGGCGTGGCGGCGCTGGCAGCCGAAGGCCTGCACAGCGACCAGCGCGTGATCGACGGGCACGTGGTGCACGAGGGCATCGTCGACACCGCGATCGCCATCGGCGCCGACCTGATCGTGATGGGCTCGCACGGGCGCACGGGCATCGAGAAACTGCTGCTCGGCAGCGTGACGCAGCGCGTGCTGCAGGATGCGAAAGTGCCTGTGCTCGTCGTCAAGGGCGAACACTAGAAAGGCGGCGGGCTGTCGAATCGGCACATCCGATCTTCGGCCGGATGCATGAATTCGAGCATCGTGGCATGCAGCATGAGCCTCGGCGCTCGTTGCCGGAGGTGTTCATCGGCGTAGAGCGCATCGCCGAGGATGGGGTGGCCGATCGACTGGAGATGCACTCGCAGTTGATGGCTTCGCCCGGTGAGCGGCTCCAGCCACAAGTGACTGGCATCGCGATCGGGCAATTGCTGCTTGACGCGCCATCGCGTCTGGCTCGGCTTGCCGGCGGCATCGATCTTCTGTAGGGGCCTGCGCGGCCAGTCGGCCATGAGCGGGGCGTCGATCAAGGACCATTCATCGCTGAGAGGCAACAGGCCGTCGACGATCGCTTCATAGCGCTTGCTGACCTGCCTTGCGGCGAATGCGTCGCCGAGTGCGCGCTGAATGGAGAGGCTGCGTGCCATCAGCACCAGGCCGCTCGTCGCCATGTCGAGCCGATGCACGACCAGCGCATCCGGCCAGCGGCGCGTGACACGCGCGCTCAGGCAATCCTGCTTGTCCGCGCCGCGGCCGGGCACGCACAGCAGGCCGGCAGGCTTGTCGAACACCAGCAGATGCGGGTCTTCGTGGATCAGGTACAAGTCAGCCTCGGTCATGGTCGGCCAAGTCTAGTGTCAGCTATCCTCGCTGCGATGTCCGCTCCCGCTCCCGCTCCCGCTCCAGCTGCTCCCTCGCGATCTTCCAGTTTTACCGACCTCACGCGCGAGCGGCCCTTCATGCAGTTGTGGGTTGCGCGGGTGTTCGGGACCGCCGCAAGTCAGATGCTGCTCGTTGCCATCGGCTGGCACATGTACGACATCACGCACAGTGCCTGGGATCTCGGCCTGGTGGGCCTCTACCAGTTCGTACCGGCCCTGCTTCTGGCGCTGCTCGCGGGGCACGTGGTCGACAACCATCATCGCGGGCGCATCGTTGCGACGTGCTTCGCCGTGCAGGGCGCGGTGTCGCTCGTGCTGTTGCTGGCCGTGCATGCGTCGCACGATTCGCGCGGCCTGCTGTTGGGGCTGTCGCTGGTGCTCGGCGCGGTCCGGGCCTTCCAGATGCCCGCGCAGCAGGCGCTGACGCCGTTGCTCGTGTCGCCGATCATGTTGCCGCGCGCGATGGCCTTCAGTTCGGCCGGCATGCAGGGCGCCATCATCGGAGGGCCCGCCTTGGGAGGGCTGCTGTTCGTCGCGGGCATGGGCGTGGTGTACGGCGCCGCGGTGGCGTTCTTTGCGCTGGCTTCGACGCTGGTGCTGCGTCTGAAGTACGTCTACACCCTGTCGCCGCGCGAGCCCGTGACGCTCAAGACGGTGCTGGCCGGTGTCGATTTCATCTGGAAGCGCAAGCCGGTGCTGGGCGCGGTCTCGCTCGACCTGTTCGCGGTGCTGCTGGGCGGCGCCGTCGCGCTGCTGCCCATCTACGCCAAGGACATCCTCCATACCGGCCCTTGGGGCCTGGGGCTGCTGCGCGGCGCGCCGGCGATCGGTGCGCTGTTCATGTCGATCATGCTCACGCGCCGGCCGGTCGAGCGCCATGTCGGCCGCAAGCTGCTGATGGCGGTGGCGATGTTCGGCGTGTGCATGATCGTGTTCGGCATCTCGCGCAACTTCGTCGTGTCGATGATCGCGCTGGCGGTCTCGGGTGGTGCGGACATGGTCAACGTGGTGATCCGCCAGACGCTGGTGCAGCTCGAGACGCCGGACGCGATGCGCGGGCGCGTCAGCGCGGTGAATTCGATCTTCATCGGCGCGAGCAATCAGCTCGGCGAGTTCGAGTCCGGCGCCACGGCGGCCCTGCTGGGGCCGGTGGGCTCGGTCGTGGTGGGCGGTATCGGCACCGTGCTGGTGGCCGCTGCATGGTTCCGGCTGTTTCCCTCGCTCGCGCGGAGGGATCGTCTCGTCAAGCTAGAAAGCTGAGAACGCGTAGGGCACGTCGATCGTGACGTCGCCGACCGGTTCCGCCACGCAGGGCAGGATCCAGCCCTCGGCCTTTTCGTCGGAACTCACGCCAGGCCATTCGATGCGATAGCGGATCTCGCCGGCCACGAGCTTGCAGATGCAAGTGCGGCAGGTGCCGTTGCGGCAGGAACTCGGCAGCTCGATGCCGGCGGCGTCGGCGGATTGAAGCAGCGTGCGTTCGGATTCGGTCTCGAAGATGAATCCGCCCGGTTCGACCAGGGCCTTCATCGTGGGCGAGAAGCGGAAGATCGAGGGATGGAGGATTGCTGCCGCCGCTGGTCGCGCAGCATGAAGAGGTAGAGGCTTTCGACCTTCTCGCGCGCCCAGGGCGTCTTGCGCAGGAACTTGAGGCTGGACGAGACGCTCGGGTCGCTCGTGAAGCAACGCAGCGGAATGCGCTCGCCCAGCCCCTGCCAGCCGTAGTGCGCCTCGAGCGCCGTGACGATGGCTTCCAGCGTGAGGCCGTGCAGGGGATTCCGGGCCTGCTTCTGCGCCGCCGGGGGCTGCGCGGCGTTGTCCATCACTTGTTCTTGAGCTTGCCGCGTGGGATGACCGCGGTCGTGACCGTACGCACCGGCTCGATGCCTGAACCTGGCGGCTTCGGCGGCGAGGTGTCCTTCTTGGGTTTCTTGGTTTCCTTGTTGCTGCGCTGTTGACCCTTGGCCATGGATATCTCTCCGGGATGATGCAAATGTGACGATCAGTTTATAGCCCCAGCGAAGAGCCCCCACGGCCGTCACTTCTCGGCGCGGCGACAATACGACCCTTTACCGTTCCGTTCCCCGCATTCATGTCAGATTACGAAGTCCGCCCCGCCACCCTGCGCGACGCCAAGGCCGTCGCCGAAATCCACGCCGCCGCCGCCAGGGCCGCGTACGAGGGCATCCTCCCCGAAGACCAGTTGCGTGCGCTGGCCCCCGGCACGCGCGAGGCCAAATGGCGCGAAGCCATCGAATTCAGCGAGCCGCAGGTGCATGTGGCCGAACTGGACGGCGAGATCGTCGGGTTCGTGGGCTTCGACCGCTCGCGCGATCCCAAGACACCGTCGACCACCGGCGAGATCTGGGCGATTTACGTCAAGCCCGAGCATTGGGGCAAGGGCGTCGGCGTGGCGCTGTGGGACGCCGCACGCGACGGCCTCGAGGAAGAAGGCTGCACGGTGGTCACCGTGTGGGTGCCGCTGCGCAACGACCGTGCGATGCGCTTCCATGAACTCGCCGGCTTCAAGCGCGAGATGAAGACCGCCAAGACGACCGCGATCGGCGACGTCAAGATCGAAGAAATCCGCCTGAAGCGAGCCGTCTGACGCGACCGCGCAAGGATGGCCACCAGTCTCTTGTTGCTGCTGGACGACATCGCGACGGTGCTCGACGATGTCTCGGTGCTCACCAAGGTGGCCGCCAAGAAGACTGCGGGCGTCCTGGGCGACGACCTCGCGCTGAACGCGCAGCAGGTGGCCGGCGTCAGGGCCAACCGCGAGTTGCCGGTGGTCTGGGCGGTGTGCAAAGGGTCGTTCGTCAACAAGGCGATCCTCGTGCCCGCCGCGTTGCTGATCGGCACCTGGCTGCCCTGGCTGGTGACGCCGCTGCTGATGATCGGCGGCGCGTTCCTGTGCTTCGAAGGCTTCGAGAAGCTCGCGCACAAGTTCCTGCACAAGAAGGAAGACGCGGCCGAGACCGCGCGCCATGAAAAACTCATTGCCGACGCGGCGGTCGACGTCGTCGCCGCCGAGAAAGCAAAGATCAAGGGTGCTGTTCGCACCGACTTCATCCTCTCTGCCGAAATCATCGCGATCACGCTCGGCACCGTGCAGGGCCAGCCCTTCGTCGCCCAGCTGACGGTGCTGACGGGCATCGCGATCGTCATGACCGTCGGCGTCTACGGACTCGTGGCGGGCATCGTGCGGCTCGACGACGCGGGGCTCTACCTGAGCAAGCGCGAAGAAGCGGCCTCGCGCGCCCTGGGCCGCGGTCTTCTCGCCGTCGCGCCCTGGTTGATGAAGACGCTCTCCGTCGCCGGAACGATCGCGATGTTTCTCGTGGGCGGCGGCATCCTTGTGCATGGTGTGCCGGCCCTGGCGCACGCACTGGAGGCCTGGTCCGCGAGCGCTGGTGGCGTGGCGGGCGGCGTCGTGTCGATGGGCGCCAATGCCGGCGTCGGCGTCATTGCCGGCGCCATCGTCCTCGCGGCGGTCGAAGGCGTGAAAAAGGCGCTCGGCAAGCGCTGATCCCTGCGGCTTGACGCCCCCCGCGCCTCGGCCGGCTTCAGCGTTTCTTGCCTTTTGCCCGCTGGACGAGGTCCACGACGACCAGCGCAATCCCGAGCACCACGGCAAACCAGCCGACCACATGGGCACCGCCGACGGTGTCGCGCCACGCGGGCGACTGAAGAAAGCTCGGTGCAATCAACACGGCAGCGCCGATGAGGATGCACATGACGCCGCGCTCGAGCATGCGCGGCGTTCGGGTGGGTCTGGATGCCATCGGCCGAGTTTACGGGCGTCTGGAGTGCCCCATTTCCGTGCGTTTTGTCGCGGATTGGCTGCCGTTGTCATCAGAAAAGGATGAAAAACTGTCACGTTTCCGTCGCTTTTCTGCGATCTCGCACCAGTTCTGTGATTTCCTCCCAACAGTTATGAGTACCGAAGAATTACATTCGTAAGTATTCAATTCCGCCATCAGCGGATTCAAAAACTTTTGGAAGAGGAAGAGTCAGCGACATGAATCGAGTTTTCAGGGTTGTTTGGAACTCCTCGCGGCAGATCTGGGCCGTTGCGTCTGAATTGGCGTCTGGCGCCGGTAAGTCGTCGACCTCCGTCACCTCCGCTGCGAGCGCTCCCGCCCTGAAGGCCGCCGTCGCATCAACGCTGCTTGCCTTCGCGGGGATCGCCGCGGCAGACTGCACGACCAGCGGTACCGCCCCTGTCACCATCACCTGCGCGCCCACCAATCCGCTCACCGACCCGGTGACCCCCACGCAGCAGACGACCATTGGAAACGGTTCCACCACCGCGTCAGGCACGTCGGTCAATGTGCTGCCAGGTGTGCTCATCAGCACTGGCGCACTCACCGCCATCAGCACGGGCGACAACGCCAACATCCGGATTCAAAGCGGCGCGACCGTCCAGAACAGTGCGACGAGCGACAGCGGGGGCAAGTACAGCGCCGGCGCCAACACCATCGAGTTCCGCGACGGCAACACGCTGACGATCGAGCAGGGCGCGCAGGTCCTGGCGAACGGAACGGCTGGCACCGCGGAAGCAATCAATCCCCAAGGGTCAAACAACACGATCATCAACAACGGCACCATCCAATCGCAGGGCGGCGGCTCAGCGATCTGGTACCAGTCGTCTGCCGGTTCCAACACCATCGTGAACGGCACGACCGGCGTGATCCAGTACAAGACCACCACGACGGGCAACATCATGGGTGTGGCCGGCACCATGGCGATCAATTTCACCAACAAGGGCCAAGTCCTCGGCTCGCTGACCTTCGCCGACGGCAACGACACGCTGAACCTCTACGATGGCCAGAAGATCACCGGTTCGATCAATGGCGGCGGCGGCAACAATCTGTTGACGCTGAACGGTACGGGCGCCGGCACCTTCAATCAACCGATCTCCGGCTTCCAGTCGCTGGTGAAGAACGACAGCGGCAACTGGACGATCGGCAACTCGCTGCAAACCTCGGGCATCACCAGCACACGCGTCGCCGGCGGCACGCTGATCCTGGGCGCGAGTCAGATCAACTACACAGGGAGCACGACGGTCGACGCAGCCGGCACCCTGCAGACGACCGCCGAGTTCGCGCCGCTGGCCATCGCCGACAACGGCCTGGTGCGCTTTGCGCAGCCGACCGACGCGACCTACTCGGGTCTGCTGAGCGGCACCGGCGCCGTCGAGAAGACCGACCTCGGGACACTGACGCTCAACAAGAGCAACACCTATTCCGGCGGGACGATCATTTCCGGCGGCACCTTACAGATCAGCACCGACGCCAACCTCGGTGCGTCGACCGGCGGGCTGACCTTCAACGGCGGCACGCTGAAATTCGGTCCCCCTCCCATTCCCCCTGCCACCATCACCATCAGCTCCTCGCGAGCCATCACCATGGCTGGTGCCGGCACTATCGACGTGGCCGGCACCAGCGGCAACACCTTGAGCGGGAGCCTGAGCGGCAGCGGGACTTTGTCGCTGATCAACAGTGCCGCGTTCGACTACAACTACAGCCTCACTCGGCTGACGCTGAGCAGCAACAATAACAGCGCATTCACGGGCTCGACGCAACTCGGCTTGCCCGGCCCCGCCGATGCGACGGCAGGTCGAATCAACGTCTCGGTGACCGGCACCGGCACCCTGGGCACGAGCGGCAACGCCGTCGACATCTACAACAACAGCGAACTCGACTTCGACGGCGCCAACGCCAACGCGGGCAACCTGAACATCACGACCCACGTCAGCACCAACTCGCTCGGAACGAACTCCGGAGTGACCTTCGCGAATCATGCGAGCGCAGGATCCGCCACGCTGACCAACGAGGCCGAGGGCAGCCTGATCGAGTTCCAGGCAACCACAACGGCGGCGAATTCGACGATCAACAACGGCAGCGGCGCGCGCGTCTACTTCGAAGGAGACAGTTCGGGCGGCAACGCCACGATCAACAACGCCGGCGGTCGCGTCTACCTGCAGGGTCAAGCCGACCTGAGCGGGGTCAGGCTCGCCAATGGCGCCGGCGGGTACGTGTTCATCAACGGCGCGGACGACGGCATCTCGATCGGTGAGCTTTCGGGCGACGGCAACGTGGTGCTCGGCAAGAAGACGCTGACTGTCGGCGCGCTCGGCACCAGCAGCACCATCGGCGGCGTGATCTCCGACACCGGACCCGGATTCCTCGCTTTGAACGGCCTCGCCTACAACGACCCCGTCACGGACACCCGCGGCGCGCTCGTCAAGACTGGCGCAGGCACGCTCACGCTGACCGGCAACAACACCTATACCGGCGGCACGACCATATCGGCCGGTACGCTGCAGCTGGGCAATGGCGGCACGACGGGCTCCGTCGTCGGTGACGTGGTCGACAACGGCACGTTGGCCTTCAATCGTTCCGATGCGGTCACCTTCGATGGCGTGGTCTCCGGCACGGGCGCGGTCACGCAGATCGGCACCGGCACCACGATCCTGACCAGCAACAACACCTACACGGGCGGCACGACCATCTCGGCCGGTACGCTGAAGGCTGGCGCGGCCAACGCCCTCAGCGGCGCGTCCGCGCACACGGTGGCGGCAGGCGCCACGCTGGATACGGCTGGTTTCAGCCAGAGCGTTGCATCGCTGAAGAACGCCGGTACCGTGAGCCTGCTGGGCACGGCACCCGGAAGCACGTTGACGGTGAATGGTGCCTATGTGGGCAACAACGGCGTGCTGAACCTCGGCACGGTGCTGGGTGGCAGCAGCAGCCTGAGCGATCGCCTGGTGCTGAATGGCCCGACAGCCAGCGCGAGCGGCAACACCACCATCCGCGTCACGAACCTGGGCGGCCTCGGCGCGCAGACCACCGGCAACGGCATCGAACTGGTCAGCGCGCTCAACGGCGCAACGACGACGGCGCAGACCACGCGCGATGCCTTCACGCTGGCCAACGGACACGTCGACGCGGGCGCGTTCGAATATCGCCTGTATGCGGCCGACGCGCAGCACGCCGGCGAGAACTGGTACCTGCGTTCCGAGACAACGCTGAAGCCGACGGACCCGGCGCCGCCCACTGTGACACCCGACGCCTCCAAACCCCCGGCGTCGGAAGACCAGCAGGTCCCGCCAGCGCCGCAAGCGCCGCAGGTGCCGCAAGTTCCCCCGGTGACCGTGCCGACCTACCGCGCCGAGGTGCCGCTTTTCGCCGCCTTGCCGGCACAGTTGCGTCAGTCCGACCTGGCCATGCTTGGCAACCTCCATCGCCGTGTGGGCGATGAAAACGCGCCGGCCACCGGCGACGCCAGCGGCGGCCGCCAGGCATGGGCCCGCGCCGTCTACACCGACCTCGACATTCGCCAGAACGGAATCGCCGCCGCGCAGAGCGAAGGTCATGTGAGCGGCCTGCAGGCCGGCACCGATCTGCTGGCCAGCGGCAATTGGCGCGCCGGCCTGTATGTGGGCCAACTGGATGGCGGCGCCGACGTGAGCGGCAATGCCCGTGGCACCATCGGCCGCGTCGGCAGCGACGACCTGCAATCGCGCTACCTCGGCGGCTACGCGACATGGATGGATGGCAGTGGCCTGTATGCCGACGCCGTGCTCCAGGGCGGCAGCCATCGCTACACGGTTCGTCCGGACTTGAACCTGGGCGCGTCGGGCAAGGCCGACAGCACCACGGCATCGATCGAGACCGGCAAGTCCTTCCCGCTCGCCGAAGGCTGGAGCATCGAGCCGCAGGCCCAGATCGCCTATCAGCACGGCCGATTCGACGACACCCTGATCAGCGGCGCCGTCGTCCGCCAGGACGCCGACAGCGGCTGGATCGGCCGCCTCGGCGTGCGCGTCAAGGGCGACATCGCGACCAGCGCTGGCCGTCTCCAGCCCTATGGCCGGGTGAACGTGTACCACGCAACCTCCGGCACCGATGTCGCGACCTTCGTCGGCCCGGCGGCGAGCACGTCGATCGCCAGCGCGACCGGCTATACCTCGACCGAAGTGGCAGCCGGCGCGACGCTCGCCTTGACGCCCAGCACCACGCTGTACGGTGAAGTCGGCCAGCTCTTCAGTTCCGGCGGCGATGCCAGGGTGAAGTCCTCCGTGCAGGGCTCGGCGGGTGTGCGACTGAGCTGGTAAGCCGCACCGGCATCGCGCGGGGCGGACAGGGCATCCGGACCGCCCGTGGCTTTCGGTTCAAATACGGGCCCGGCTGTCGTTTTGCGGCGGCCGGGCCCTCCAGCTTTTGCCAGACCGAGAACCATGGAATTTCTTCGCCCTCGCATCCTCTTGTCGTCCGCGCGCGTCATTGCGCCGCTGTTGCTTTTCCTCGCCGCGTCGGCCGCGGTCTCCCAGCCGGATGCAAGCCAGTTCCCGACCGCGGCGATGGGCTTCCTGAACGAAGAACTCCCCAAGATGGATACCGCCGTCGCGGAGCGCGACCGGGACTATTTCGAGAATGCCATGGGCCGCATGCTCGATTTCTCCGAAAGCTGGGGCTTCAAGACGCAGGACAACCCTGCACTCGCGCGCTACTCGATGTGCACCGAGGTCGTGTCGGATTTCCTGGCGGTGGGCATGTGCCGCATCATGACCACCGCCGACGCCTGCGAGCCTGGATTGGCGCAGCGCTTCGATGCCAATCTGAAGAAGTGCCGCGACCTGGCGGCACGGCGCTGACAGCTCGGTCGATCCTTAGGCAGCCTTGAGGCCCTGCACCGTCTGCAGGAGCACCACGCGCGTCTGTCCGAGGATCATGCCTTTCCACTCGTCGTTGTCGCAGTAGAAAGCGTCGCGCAGTTCCTGGCGGATCGTGCGCTGCTGTTCCGCCGGGGCTTCGGGATGACGGCGCAGCCAGGTATCGGCGCGCAGACGGGTCATGACTTCCTGGTCGGGGAGGGTGCCGAACTCCAGTCCCATCAGCGCGGCGCTGGCCTGCGGGCATTCGTCGTACACCGTCGACACCACCGGACCCGAGACATCCGCCGAGGCCGACTGGCCCTCGAAAGGCGCGAACACATCGGCTCCCCACCAGGCGCGGGCCTGTACGAGGTCCGCGGCGGCGTTGCGACCGGCATAGATCTTCTCGCCATGTCCGTAGGGGCCGAGGCCTGTGTGGACGTCGATCCATCCGATGTGCGTGGCCGACGCGCCGTACTTGCGCAGGATGCCGCGCATCGTGCGGTTGCTCCACGACGGCGCGGTGCCGCCGTAGAACACGCCATGGGGCGAGGTGTACTGCCCCGCCGAGACGGCCGTGCGGAAGGCCCACATGCCGTGCTTCTCGACGTAGGCCGCCATCGCCACGTTGTCGGCGGCGGTAGGCGGCCAGGTGGCCGGCAACACGAAGGGCTCGACGTCCGCATAGGCCGCATTCACCGGAAGCGGCGCGTTGAAGTCGATGTGGTTGCGGTTCAGGTCGATGTTGTCTTCATTCGTGCGGTGCAGGTGCGAGAAGCCGTGCGGATTCACCGCGTGCACCATCAGCAGGCCGATGCCGGCCTGTTCGATGCGCGTGAGCAGGTCGGCATCGTTCAGCGTCGCGACCTGGCAGCCCGAGCCGCAGAAGCCCTCCGGGCCGTGCGTGCCGGAGCTGACGATCAGCAGCTTGGTGGCGCCGGGCTTGCCGAGCCAGGCCGCGTCGGTGGCGAGCGTCTCGCCGAGCGCGCCGCGATGCTCCGGCAGTTCGAACGATTCGATGGTTGCGCCGCGCTGTGCGGCAGCATCGAGGAATTTGCGCCGCGCTTCGGCGTAGGTGCCCGAGAAGTGGCGGGTGGCAGCACTGTTGTACATCGTCGTGAGTCCTTGAGAAGAGGTCTTGTGCATCTTGTGGATCAGGCAGGTTGATGGGCACCGGCCGCATCGATGTCCTTGCCGGTGAAGTCCTTCATCCACAGCAAGCCGATCAACGACACCAGCGAAACCACCAGCAGGTACCACGCGGGCGCCAGCTTGTTGCCTGTGGCGTTCAGGAGCCACGCGCTGATGAAGGGCGAGAAGCCGCCGAAGAGCGCCACACCCACGCTGTAGACCAGCGACATGCCGCTGGCCCGCACGCGTTTCGGAAACATCTCGGGCAGCATCGTGATGCCGGGCACGGTCTGGACCGCCAGCGCGGCGCTCAGCACGCCGACCACGATGAACAGCACGGTCGGTGTCGGCGAGGCGTTGAGCCACAGGAAGCCGGGGTAGATCAGCACCGCGACTGCAACGCGGCTCCAGACGATCAGCGGCTTTCGCCCGAAACGATCGGACCAGCGACCCACCAGCGGCGCGAGCCCGAACGACAGCAACCCCGTGAGTGCGGCGCCGAAGAGCGCCACCGGTGGTGCCATTCCCAGTTCGCGAATCGCATACGTCGGCATGTAGAAGGTGATGACGTAGGCCGCCGCAGTGCCGCCGATCACGGTCAGGATCGCTGCAAGCACCGTCTTGCCGTGTTCGCCGCACACCTCCGCCAGACTGCTGCGCCGCGGCGGCGCATTGGCAGGCTCTTCGGCGATGTCCAGCGATTCTTCGAGATGCTGGCGGATGTACATCCCGACCGGCGCGATCAGCATGCCCATGAAGAAAGGCACGCGCCAGCCCCAGCTTTCCATGGCCTGCGGCGACAGCGTTGCCGAAAGCACGCCGACCACCACCGCGCCGAGCAGGATGCCCAGGCCTTGGCTCGCGAACTGCCAGCTCGCCATGTAGCCGCGATTGGCCGGTGTCGCGTGTTCCACCAGCAGCGTGGTGGACGCGCCGACCTCGCCGCCGGCCGAGAAGCCCTGGATGAGCCGCGCCAGCACGATCAGCAGCGGCGCCGCCACGCCGATCTGCACGTAGGTGGGAGCGAAGGCGATCATGGCGCAGCCCAGCGCCATCATGAAGATCGTCAGCGTCATCGCCTTCTTGCGCCCGGCGCGGTCGGCGTAGGCGCCGATCACGATGCCGCCCAGCGGCCGCATGATGAAGCCGACCCCGAAACTCGCCACCGTCAGCAGCAGTTGGCCGTAGGAATTGAAGGTGGGAAAGAAGAGTTTGCCGATCACGAGGGCCAGGAAGCCATACACGGTGAAATCGAAGAACTCCAGTGCATTGCCGATGGTGGTGGCAACGATGGTCCGGCGCCGGCTCATTGGGGTACCTTCGCGCAGCGGCGCTTCGGTATTCGCCTTCGGAGCGGCCGGGCGGCTCATGGGTGCGCGGCTTGAAGCGGTGGTCATGGGTGTTGAGGTGTGATGTGGTGATGTGGTTATCGCGCCGGCGATGCTAGGGGATCAGTGATGATCGTGAAAAGACAATAATTGGGCTTCAACGATAACTTTTGGTTTTCATATGAAGCCGAACCAGCTTCTGGCCTTCGTGGCGGTGGCCGAGCAGATGAGCATTCGCGGCGCCGCCCGGATCCTGGGGATCTCGCAGCCTGCCGTGACAAAGATCGTGCGCGAGTTGGAGCGTGCGGTTGGCGCGCCGCTGGTCGCGCGCAGCGTCAAGGGCGTGGAGCTCACCACCTACGGCGAGGCCTTCGCGCCGCGCGCGCGCCTGCTGCTGGCGGACATGCGTCGCGCGCGCGACGAAATCGCCCAGATCCGCGACGGCGCGACCGGCAAGATCTCGGTGGCGGTGAGCACGTCGGCCGCGATCACCGTGCTCCCGTCGGCGTTCAAGGAATTCCACACGCGCTTGCCGGCGGTCGATGTGCACTTCAGCGAAGCCGTGCTGACCTGGATGCTTTCGCGCATGCGCAACGGCAGCCTCGATTTCGCCGTGGCGCACGTGACGCCGGAGACGCTCGATGCCGAGTTCGAGGCCATCGAGTTGTTTCAGGTGCAACTGACCGTCGGAATGCGCACCGGCCATCCCATGCGCCACTGCCGCTCGCTGCGCGAACTGCACGCCGCCGAGTGGGTGCTGCCCGGCGAAAGCGAACTGGGCCGCGAGTCCGTGGCACCGCTGTTTTCTCCGATGGGGCTGACGCCGCCGGCCCGCGTGATCTTTGGCGAATCGGTCACCGTTGCGCTGGGATTGGTGGGGGAAATGGACTTGGTGGGACTCTTCGTCGAGCCGCTGGTCGACCTGTCGTTCAAGCGCTACGGCATACGGCGCGTCGACGTGAAAGAGCACGTGCCGGCACTCAGCATGTGCGTGATCAAGCGCCGCGATCAGCGCCTGGGGCCCGCGGCGCAGCAGTTCGTGGAATGCATCCAGCGCGCCGCCGCGCAGCGACGAACCTGGCCGGCATTTCTGCGGTAACTTCGGGGCCATGTCACTTCCTCCCATCGAAATCGAAACCGGCCCGAATCCGACGGCCACCGTCCTCCTCATGCACGGCCTTGGCGCCGACGGCAATGATTTCGTGCCGATCTGCAACGAGATGGACCTCTCGGCGGTCGGTCCGGTGCGCTTCGTGTTCCCGAATGCACCGGTCATGCCGGTCACCATCAACGGCGGCTACCGCATGCCCGCCTGGTACGACATCCTCGGCCCCGGGCAGCCCGAAGACGAAGCCGGCCTGCGCCGCTCGCAGGCCGCGATCGAAGCGCTGATCGCCAACGAAAAGACGCGCGGCGTTCCTTTCCAACGCATCGTGGTTGCCGGCTTCTCGCAGGGCTGCGCGATGACCTTCATGACCGCTTTGCGATATCCGGAGCGTCTGGCCGGCATCGTCGGCCTCTCGGGCTATCTCCCGCTGGCCGGCACCGTCGCCGCCGAGCGCAATCCGGCCAACCAGAAAACGCCGATCTTCCAGGCCCACGGCCTGCGCGACGGGGTGATCCCCATCGCCCGCGCAGCTGCCAGCCGCGACGCGCTTTCGGCGCTGGGCTACGACGTGGAATGGCACGAATACCCCATGGAACATTCCGTCTGCATGGAGGAAATCGCCGACCTCAACCGCTACCTGCTGCGCGTCCTGGCCTGAAGTCGAAAGGCCGCTTTTCAGGCCCCCTGCGCGTCTTTCAAGGTTCTGCTACCTTCCAGCCCCACGAAGAACGACGAGCCATATCGATATGAGCAATTTGAAGGAGCGCCTCGACGCGCTCTCGGCTGCACGGCTGAGGGGCGTGCGGCGGGGGATCGAAAAGGAAAGCCTGCGCGCGCAGCCCGACGGCAAGCTCGCGCTGACGCCGCATCCGGCGGCATTGGGCTCCGCGCTCACGCATCCGCACATCACGACCGATTTCAGCGAATCCCAACTCGAACTCATCACCGGCGCGCACAAGGACGTCGAAGCCGCGCTCGAAGAACTCGTACAGGTGCACCAGTTCACCTACCGCGTGCTGGCCGAAGCCGGCGACGAGCGTCTCTGGGTCTCCAGCATGCCCTGCGGCCTGCCGACGGACGAGACCATCCCGATCGGGCGCTATGGCGCCTCGAACGTCGGTCGCGCCAAGAGCGTCTACCGGATGGGCCTGAGCCACCGCTATGGCCGGCGCATGCAGACCATTTCGGGCATTCACTACAACTGGTCGCTGCCCKACGTGTCGAGCGAGCAGTACTTCGCGCTGATTCGCAACTTCCGGCGTCATGCGTTCCTGCTGCTCTACCTGTTCGGTGCGTCGCCGGCGCTGTGCTCGAGCTTCGTCGACGGCCGGCCGCACGAACTGCAGCCGCTGGGCGAGGGCAGCGTGCACATGCCTTACGGCACCTCGCTGCGGATGGGGCGCCTGGGCTACCAGAGCGAGGCTCAAGCGTCACTCGCGGTGAGCTACAACAGCCTCGATGGCTACGGCGCGTCGCTGCAGGATGCGCTGACGCGCCCGTGGCCCGCCTACGAGGCCATCGGCATTCGCAACCTCGGCGGCGACTACAACCAGCTCGCCACGAGCCTGCTGCAGATCGAGAACGAGTTCTACGGCACCATCCGCCCCAAGCGCGTGATCTACCCCGGCGAACGGCCGCTACACGCGCTGCGCGAGCGCGGCGTCGAATACGTCGAAGTGCGCCTGATGGATCTCGACCCGTTCGAGCCGGTCGGCATCAATGCGCAAACCATGCGCTTTCTCGATGTGTTCCTGTTGCACTGCCTGCTGACCGACAGCCCGCCCGACACGAAGCAGGAAATCGGCGATCTCGCGCACAACCAGCATCTGACGGCCGCTCGCGGACGCGAACCCGGCCTGCAACTGCAGCGTGGCAACACGCAGATCGCGCTCACCGAATGGGGCGCCGAGCTGCTGCGGGAATTCGAGCCGATCGCCGACGCACTGGACGCTGCGCATGGCGGCTCGAAGCATGCCGAAGCCGTGCGCGCGGCCGGGGCTGCCCTGAGCGACCCGGCGATCCTGCCGTCGGCGCGCGTGCTGGCGGCAATGAAATCGCACAACGATTCCTTCGTCGCCTTCGTGCGCGCGCAGTCCGAGACAACCCGCGAGACCTTGCTGGCACTGCCGTTCTCGGCCGAACAGCGCGCGGAATTCGAGCACATGACACAGACATCGATCGACGCGCAGAAACGCATCGAAGCCGCAGACACCATGCCGTTCGAGATCTACCGCGAGCAGTACGTCTCGCCGGCCCGCCTGGGCTTCAAGAATCATTGGGCGGAGACTCCGGCAGGGCCGGTGAGCCAGCGCGCGGCACTCTGAGGCGCCGGCCGGGTAGGTTCCAGCCTACCCGGATTGGCCCCCCGGACTCACGAGGGCGTCACGATTGTTGGAGATGATGGCATCAAGGGCGCACGCCCTGCATTCAGCCTGACTGCCATCGTTCCATGACCTTCAAGACCTACCTGGTTGAAGACAATCCCATCATCCGTGACAACCTCGCTGGATTCCTGGAGGACATCACCGATGCGGTCGTGGTCGCGCACGCCACCGGCGAGGACGAAGCCGTCGCGTGGCTGCGAGGGCATCACGATGACTGGGACGTCGCCATCGTCGACCTCTTCCTCGCACAGGGCAACGGTCTCGGCGTGGTCGATGCGTGCCGCAAGCGCTCGGCGCATCAGAAGATCGTCGTCCTCAGCAACTACGCGACGCCGGACATGCGAGCGCGCTCCAGAGCCATGGGCGCCGACGCTTTCTTCGACAAGTCCGCCGAGATCGATCAACTGCTGGACTACTGCGAGCGCCTGAGCAAGAAGTAGCCCTCGTGCCGAAAGGTGGGCACGCTGCTATCGTCCAGCCTTCATGACCCATTCCTACCGCCGGATCGTTCCGGTGATCGTCGCCTCGCCGCTTTTCCTCCAGAACCTCGATACCTCCGTGATGGCGACCGCGCTGCCCAGCATCGCGCGTGCGCTCGATGTCAGCGTCCTGCACCTCAATCTCGCGATTACCTCGTATCTGCTGAGCATCGCGGTGTTTCTTCCGGTGAGCGGCTGGCTTTCGGAGCGGATCGGTCCCAGGCGCGTCTTCATAGCCGCGGTGGCCATGTTTTCCCTCGGCTCGACGCTCTGCGGCGCCGCGTACTCGCTGCCGCAACTGGTGGCGTTTCGCGTGCTGCAGGGTCTCGGCGGCGCGATGATGCTGCCGGTGGGCCGGTTGATCCTGTTGCGCAGCGTTCCGCCGGAGCAGATGGTTTCGGCGATGGTCTGGTTCACCGTGCCGCCGGCCGTCGGTCGGCTGGCCGGTCCCTTGTTCGGCGGGTTGATCGTCACGCTGGTCTCGTGGCGCTGGATCTTCCTCATCAACATTCCCTTCGGCCTGCTGGCCATCGCCGGCGCGCTGCGGTGGATCGACGATCTGCCGGAGGACAGCACGCCCACGCCGTTCGATGCGGACGGCTTTGTCATGCTGGCGCTCGGCCTCACCGCCTTGCTCGGCAGCCTGGAAATGGGCGGCAAAGCGCTGCTGCCCGCCACCGCGATCTGGGCGATGGCAGCCGTTGGCGTGTTCGCCGTGCTGGCCTATCACTGGCGCAGCCGACGCAAGTCCCACCCGCTGATCGACCTCGGGATCCTCCGGCATCCGACCTATCGCGCCTCGGTGATCGGCGGCACGCCGCTGCGCATTGCGATCGGCGCATCGCCATTCCTGCTGCCGCTCATGCTTCAACTGGGCTTCGGTCTTTCGCCGCTGACATCGGGCAGTCTGACGATGGCGACCGCCATCGGCTCGCTGGCCACGCGCACGGTGATGGCGCGTGCCATCCGCGCCCTTGGTTTTCGCACGCTGCTGATCGGCGCCACCTGCCTGACGAGCCTTTTCTATTTCAGCTGCGGCTTCTTCCGCCCGAGCACGCCGCATGCCGCCATCTTCGTCACGCTGCTGTTCGGCGGCCTGGTCAATTCCATGGCGATGGTCTCACTGCAGACGCTCGGCTTCTCGGAGATCCCCAAGCCCCGCATGAGCCATGCCGCGACGCTCAACAGCATGGCGCAACAGTTGTCGCTGACCCTGGGCGTGACGCTGGCCGCCACGCTGGTTTCGCTCGCCGCGCGGTTCCACGGCAACCCTGCGGATCGCCTCACGACCGATGACTTCCTGCCCGCCTTCGGCGTGATCGGCGCGATGACGCTGCTGTCGCTGTTGTCGTTTCGCAAGCTTTCGAAGGATGAGGGGGCGGGCCTGCGCCTGGCCCCGGGCGAGCGCAAAGGGTAGGGCACTGGCACGCCGGGGACGGGAGCGAGCCTGCTTTTCGGGTAAAAAGCGTCGCGTCAACGACTCCTACGAAAGCATTCCGGAATGAGCAATCTCGATTTCAAGGGCCGCGTGGCCATCGTCACCGGCGCGGGCAACGGCCTGGGCCGCCAGCATGCGCTGGGCCTTGCCGCGCGCGGCGCCAAGGTTCTGGTCAACGACCTGGGCGGCGCGCGCGACGGCTCCGGCGGCTCGGTGAGCGCGGCGCAGGCGGTGGTCGACGAGATCAAGGCCGCGGGCGGCGAGGCGATCGCCAATGGCGCCTCCGTCACTGACTTCGAGGCCGTGCAGGCCATGGTGCGGCAGGCCGTCGATGCCTGGGGCCGCGTCGACATCCTGGTGAACAACGCCGGCATCCTGCGCGACAAGAGCTTCGCCAAGATGGAACTGGCCGACTTTCGCCTCGTCATGGACGTTCACCTGATGGGCGCCGTCCACTGCACCAAGGCCGTCTGGGCGCTCATGAACGAGCAGAAATACGGCCGCATCGTGATGACCACCTCGTCCTCCGGCCTCTACGGCAATTTTGGCCAGAGCAACTACGGCGCCGCCAAGCTCGCGCTGGTCGGCCTCATGCAGACGCTGAGCATCGAAGGCGCCAAGAACGACATCCGCGTGAACTGCCTGGCACCGACGGCGGCCACGCGCATGACCGAAGACCTGATGTCCGAGGAAGTCCTCAACGCGCTCAAGCCCGAAGCCGTGGTGCCGGCGATGCTGGTGCTGGCCTCGCAGGACGCGCCGAACCGTGCCATCCTTTGCGCGGGTGCCGGTGTCTTCGAAGCTGCGCACATCACCCTGACGCAGGGCACCTGGATCGGGCTCGACGCCGATGCGCCGGAGCAGCTTGCCGCACGTCTCGCCGAAGTGACCGACCGCAATGGCGAGATCGTGCCTCAAAGCGGCGCGGCGCAGGGCTCCAACGAGGTGGGCAAGGCCATGGCGAACGCGCGCCGGCACTGACAATCAAGCTTCCGCCCCGGGAGCGGCTTGCAAGGAGAAAGGCATGATCGACGAATCGACACTTGACCCTTTGCCGTTGCCCGCGGGCATCCGTTCGCGCTTCGTCGACAACAGCAACGGCCTCTCGATGCACGTGCTGGAGGCCGGCTTCGAGTCGCCCGACCGGCCGTGCGTGTTGTTGCTCCACGGTTTCCCCGAGCTGGCCTACAGCTGGCGCAAGGTGATGCTGCCGCTTGCCGAGGCCGGCTTTCACGTGGTGGCGCCCGACCAGCGCGGCTACGGGCGCACCACTGGCTGGCAGCAGGGCTTCGAGGCCGATCTCGATGAGTTCCGGATGCTCAATCTCGTGCGCGACGCATGGGGCCTGGTCGCCGCCGTGGGCCATCGCACCGTCGCCGCGGTGGTCGGCCATGACTTCGGTTCACCGGTGGCCGCGTGGTGCGCGCTGGTACGGCCCGACGTGTTCCGTTCGGTCGTCCTGATGAGCGCGCCCTTCGGCGGCGCGCCTGCGATTCCCTTCGATTCGGCCGCCTCCGCGGCGCCGCCTTCCGGCCTCGCGGGCATCGCCACGCTCCACGACGGACTTGCCGCGCTTTCGCCGCCGCGCAAGCACTACCAGTGGTACTACTCGACGCCCGAAGCCGACGGCGATATGGGGCGTGCACCGCAGGGCCTGAACGCATTCCTGCGGGCCTACTACCACGTCAAGAGCGCGGACTGGCCTGCCAACAAGCCGTTTCGCCTGGAGTCGCTCACCGCCGACGAATTGGGGAAGCTGCCCACTTACTACGTGATGGAAGCGGACAAGAGCATGGCGGAAACGGTGGCCGCCGAGATGCCGACGGCCGAGCAGATCGCGGCCTGTCGCTGGCTTCCCGACGACGAACTCGCGGTATACGCCGGCGAATACGCCCGCACCGGGTTCCAGGGCGGATTGCAGTGGTATCGCTGCGCCACCGGCGGGCGATACACGGCGGAACTCCAGATCTGGTCGGGCCGCACGATCGACGTGCCCTCGTGCTTCATTGCGGGCCGGCGCGACTGGGGCATCTACCAGAAGCCTGGCGACTTCGAGGCGATGGAGGCCAGCGTCTGCACGCACTTGACCGGCGTCCACATCGTCGGCGGCGCGGGCCACTGGGTCCAGCAGGAACAACCCGAGGAAGTGACTCGACTTCTTCTTGCGTTCCTGCGACGCTAGCCGCGCGGGCCTTCAGCCTTCAGGGCGCGGGCGCCCTCATCCCATGGACACTGAAGCAGTCAATGGGCCGCTGGAACCCCTTCAGGCTGAGCGCCTGGGGCGGCTCCACTTCCAGCAGCGATTCCAGCTGCGCGAAGACCTTCCGCGAAATCAGGATCTGGTTGGCCTCCGCCTCGCCGCACAGCCTCGCAGCAAGATTGGTGACGGTGCCGATCGCACCGTAGTCCCAGCGACCTTCGAAGCCGATGGCGCCGATCGTGGCAAATCCTTGGGCGATGCCGATGCCCAGGCCGAGCGAATAGCCGCGACGCACCCACGCTTCGGCGATCGAGCCCACCCGTTCGCGGATGGCCAGCGACATCCGTACCGCGCGCTCCGCCGCATCGGGAATCGGCACCGGGTCGTTGAAGAACACCATCATCCCGTCGCCCGTGAAGCGCTCGAGCGTGCCTTCATGCGCGAGGATCAGTTCGCCGGTCGCCGCGTGGTACTGGCGCAGCACGCCCATGACGTCTTCAGGCTCCGCGCTCTCCGCGAAGGCCGTGAAGCCACGCAGATCCAGGAACACCACGGTGATCTCGCGCCGATGGCTTTGCAAAGGGTCTTCGGCGTCGCCGCTGACGATGAGGTCTGCCAGTTGCGGCGAGAAGAAGCGTCGCAGCCGGCCGACGCGTTCGAGTTCGCTGACCTGGGTCGCGACGCGGCGCTCGAGTGAAGCGTTCCAGTCTTTCACCTCTGCCACCAGCGATTCGACCTGGTCGTGCAGCCGCTTGATTCGCAGCATCGAGCGCACCCGCGCGGCCAGCGCGGCGTGGTCCACCGGCTTCGTGAGGTACTCGTCGCCGCCGGCCTCCAGCCCCGCGATGACGTCCTTCAGGTCGGCCATGGCCGTCACCATGATGATCGGCGTGAAGGGAAAGTCCGGGTCCGCGCGCAGGCGGCGGCAAACCTCCAGGCCGTCCAGCTTGGGCATCATCACGTCGAGCAGGATGAGGTCGGGGGCGAGTTCGCGTGCCGCCTGCAGGCCCTCCAGTCCGTCGGCGGCCGAGACCACTTCATAGCCTTCGCTGGCCAGGCGGGTCTGCAGAATCTTGACGTTGGTCGCGTTGTCGTCGACGATGAGGATGCGTGGGGGGGTTCTCACCGTCAATTCTCCCGAGGCAAAAAATGTAGCGGCTTCGTGGTGGATCCACAAGGCAAGGCTGCGGGGCCCGGCGAGGAGGGTCGCCATCAAACTCGAACAGCTTGTAACGCGGGTGTTGAAACAATCACCTTTTGCCGGGCTGGTGCAAGGGGTCGCGCGCGTTCGTGCCTCCGTGCACACCAAGCTGCTGCTGGCGTTCCTGATCATCACGCTCCTGTTCATCGCGATGGCGGTGGCCAGCCTGCTCATCCTCGTGAACACCACCGAGCAGAGTCGTCTGCTCGACCAGGCGCATGAACGGGTGAGCTGGGCGCAGGAGAGCCAGCATGCGCTGGACCGTCAGATGCACTTCACGGCGCTGGCGCTGCTGTCGAAGGACGAGGCCGCCATCGAGCGTGTCCTGCGCGAGAACAACCGCTTCAACGAAACGCTGGCCAAGCTGGATACGGCCGCCGCCGGGCAGAAGGACCTGATCGACCAGATCCGCGCTTCGCAGGACGACGCCATGGGCGTGGTGGCCGACATTGCCAACGCGATCCGCGACGGCAAGCTCGGGGACGTCACCGCCGATCTGCTGCGGCGCGAGGAAGTGCTCGACAACCAGATCGCGTCGCGCATGGGGCAGCTCGTCCAGGTCGAGCAAAGCCGGATGGCCCAGCTTCGCGACAGCGTCGGCGCGGCCAACCGCCGATCGCTGATCCTCACGTCCGTCTTCGCGGTGACCGCAGTGCTGCTCGCGTGGCTGTGCGGGTTCGTGATCTCGTGGTCCTTCATCCTCCCGGTGCGCGCGGCGGGTGTTTTCATGGACGATGTCGCAGCCGGAAACTTCGGGCGCAGAATCTCGGTCCCCAACCGTGACGAGTTCGGAGTGCTCGCCGACCGGATGAACCACATGAGCGAGCAACTGAATCGTTTCGACGAATCCCAGCGGCAGGCGGCCGCGAAGCTCGTGGATCTCAATGAGCAGCTCTCGCGCGCGAGCAAGGCCAAGTCCGAGTTCCTGGCCAACATGAGCCACGAACTGCGCACGCCGATGAACGCGATCCTCGGCTTCAGCGAAATGATGATCGACGGAATCTACGGCGACATTCCGCCCGATCTGAAGGAGCCGCTCACGGACATCCAGGTCAACGGCCGCAACCTGCTGCGGCTGATCAACGAGGTGCTCGACCTGTCCAAGATCGAGGCCGGGCGCATGGAACTGGCGCTCAACGACTATGCGGTCAGCGATGTGGTCAATACCGTGCGATCGTCCCTGCGCTCCATCGCCGCGGAGAAGGGGCTCGACTTCACCGCGCACGTGCCCGAGGATCTGCCCGTGGCCTACGGCGACAGCGGCCGGCTCGCGCAGTGCCTGACCAACCTGGCCGGCAATGCACTGAAGTTCACGCGGCAGGGTCGGGTCGACATCGCCGTCAAGCTGGAGAGCGACGAACTGATCTACAGCGTCTCGGACACCGGCATCGGCATCGCGCAGGGCGACCTCGACAACATCTTCACGGAGTTTCGCCAGGTCGATACGACCATCACGCGCGAATTCGGCGGCACGGGGCTCGGGCTCAGCATCTCGAAGAAGTTCGTCGAGAGGCTCGGCGGGCGCATCTGGGTCGAAAGCGAACTGGGGAAGGGCTCCACCTTCCTGTTTTCCGTGCCGTTGCGCGCGGGCGAAAGAAATGAATGAGCCGCTGGGCCGCTCCCGAGGCGAATACCGCAGTGCGTAGCACGGAGGTTGGCTTATGACCGAGCGAAAGATCCTCTACGTCGAGGACAACGAATACAACCGCAAGATCGTCCGGCAGTTGCTCAAGCGCTCTGCCTGTCGGCTGATCGAGGCGGCCGACGGCGAGACCGGCGTCGCGCTGGCGCAGCAGGAGTTGCCCGATCTCATCCTGATGGACGTGCAGCTTCCGAAGTTGTCCGGGCTCGACGCCACGCGGCTGCTCACCACCGAGGCGGCGACGCGCCACATTCCGATCATCGTGATCACCTCGTATGCCTTGAGCGGCGACCGCGAGAAGGCGCTGCAGGCTGGTGCCGCCAGCTACCTTGCCAAGCCCTACAGCCCGAGCGAACTGCTCGCGATGGTCAAGCAGTTTCTCCCCGACATCTGAGCATCCAAACGAGGGGGTTTCATGACGACGACCGTTCGAAAAGCGCAGCATCTCGCCATCGTCGCGACGGGCCTGGCCATGGGCTTCGGCGCTCTCGGGGTGCGCGCGGAGGAAGAGCAGGCCCAGCAATTCACGCCGGAGTTCCGCGAAGTTCACAAAAGCTTCGACGCCAAGCACACACCCAAGATCACCGCGCCGGCCAGCGTGCGCCGCGGCGAATGGTTCAACGTGACGATCAGCGTCGGTGCCGATTCACAGCATCCGTCGCTCCAGGAGCATTTCGTGCGCTACATCGCGCTCTACAAGGACTCGGTGGAGATCGCGCGTGCCTACCTGCATCCGGTCTATTCGTCGCCGACCGTGACGTTCACGATCGCGCTCGACGAAGGCGGCTCGCTCCGGGCCGTCGAAGAGCCGACGCACTCTGCGGCCTGGGAGACAACGAAGAAGATCACCGTTGTTCCTTGATGGCGTCAGCGGGGCTTCAGTTCGACCGTTAGTTGCGCGGGCTGCTGATCGCTCACGGTGACGGTCGCCGGCACCGTGCCCAGGCGTTCATGCCATACCTGCAGCTTGTATTGGCCAGGCGGAAGATTGTCGAACGCGAACGTGCCGTCGGCGCCGGTGACCGCATAGAAGCGGTGCGCTGCAACGACCACCCAGGCCGTCATCCAGGCATGCAGGTCGCAATTGATGCGCACGATCTCGGGCTCGGCGAAGGTGATCGGAATCGTCCGGCCCATCGGCTGCGTGCGGTTGAAGGAGACGTTGGCCTTCGGGGTGGCATGGATGTTGTGGAGCAGCCGGTCGCTGTTGAGGAAGTCCACCGTCCCGCCGGCCGGAACCACGACAACCCTCGGGATGAACGCGCATCCCTTCTGGTCGACCTCGACCTTCTGGCTCACCGGCGGCGTGGCACCGGCGGGCGCGTTCTCGATCCAGACGACGGCGTTGCGGATCTCGCGGTTCGGCGAAACCTGCAGGTCGTCGGCGGGCTTTTCAGTGCCGCACAAGTACTGGTCGATCGTGACGGGCACCTTGGCCGGCGCCGGGGCAGGGCCGCCAAAGACGACCTTGCCCTTCACGCTGCCCGCAAGGCTGTGGCCGGACAGACCGCACGCCAGAAGCAGCGACGCCAGGAGGCCGAGGGCCCGCACACGGTTCAAGGGGCATTCTCCTCGGCATCGGGCGCGTCGGCGCCGGTGCGGATGGACTCGCGATGGCGG
Organism: Variovorax sp. 05L425; assembly: GCF_056397705.1. NCBI lineage: Bacteria > Pseudomonadati > Pseudomonadota > Betaproteobacteria > Burkholderiales > Comamonadaceae > Variovorax > Variovorax sp. 05L425. The sequence goes on from NZ_JBFTNY010000010.1 coordinate 169,096, forward strand.
TGGTTGTAGAGGCGGCCGAGGACGCTCTCGATGGAGCGCTTCAGCTTGTCGGACGCGCCGCGAAACGCTTCGTCGAGATTCGGTGCGTGCTGGGTGACAGCCAGCGGCTGATGATGGGCGAGCCGGGCCTCCATGACACATCGCTTGGCGCCGCCGCTGCTGGCATCGTGGTTCTCGTCGCTGAGATGGATTTCGACGCGCGTGACGTCTTCGATGAAGCGGCTCAGGCTCTGCCGTATCTGGCCGTCGGCCCAACGTTCCAGCGCGTCCTTGTTTTCGATGCCGTTGCTCGTTCTGACCTGAATCTGCATGCTGATCCCTTTCGCGCCTGATGGACGAGCCTCTAGCATGCGGGCAGTTGGCCCCGCGGCTTCAATGTCCACAATGGCCGTGCATTCATTCGAAGGAGCTTCGCGATCCATGAATTCCCTCGTCCAACCCGATTTTTCGAAGGGTGTCGCCTTCGTCCGGGGCCAATATGTGCCCATCGCCGAGGCCGCGATCCCCATCACCGACTGGGGCTTTCTGCGGTCCGACGCCACCTATGACGTGGTCACGGTCTGGGAAGGGGCCTTCTTCAGGCTCGACGCGCACCTCGAACGCTTCATGCGCAGCTGCGAGCGCTTTCGCCTCGATGCCGGCCTCACGCCCGAGCAGATCATCGCGGTGCTGACCGAATGCGTGCGCAAGAGCGGCCTGCGCAGTTCGTATGTCGAAATGATCGCGACGCGCGGGCAGCCGCCGTGGGGCTCGCGCGATCCGCGCCAGGCAGTCAACCAGTTCTACGCTTTCGCTGTGCCCTTCGTGTGGATCGCGAACGAGGCGCAGCGCCAGCGCGGCTTGCACGTGCAGGTGAGCGACGTGCAGCGCATTTCGGCGCGGTCGGTCGATCCCAAGGCCAAGAACTACCACTGGAACGATCTGACCATGGGGCTCCTGGGTGCGCTCGACGCGGGCGCCGACACCGTCGTGCTGACCGACGGGGCGGGCAATGTCGTGGAGGGGCCCGGCTTCAACATCTTCTGCGTGCGCGACGGCGTGGTCGTCACGCCGGAAGAGGGGGTGCTCGAAGGCGTATCGCGCCGCACCGTGATCGAGATCGCGCAGAAGCTCGGCATGCGCGTCGAATTGCGCCATCTTCCTGCCGACGAACTGCGTGGTGCCGACGAAGCCTTCCTKAGCACTTCGGGCGGCGGCGTGCTGCCCGTGACCCAGGTGGATGACCAGGTGGTCGGCCAAGGCTCGCCGGGCCCGGTCACGCAGCGGCTGCTCAAGACCTACTGGGAGTGGCACGGCGACCCGGCCTACAGTCGTCGGATCGACTATCGGGATGAACTGAATTGACCGCGCGCTCCAGTCGTTTGAGCCCGAACAGCGGCCTCAGCCACCGGAGGCGCCGGATCAGCCCGTCGCTCAGCGCCCAGCATCCGAGCACCGTGACGGCGACGATCAGCACCGGCTCCAGCACCGGCCCGAGTTGCATCGATGCCAGCGCCACGGCGCCGATGATGATGAGCGTCTGGTGCAGCATGTGCCACGGATAGACCGAGTCGTTGGCCCAGTCGAGCCAGGGCCACGGACGGTTCAGGTGGCGGTACGCGAAGCCCACAATGGCCGCAATCGCCGTCCAGAGATACGCCGCGCGCAGCACGCGCGTGATCCAGGCGGCGTTCGAGGCGTCGATACCCGACAGCCTGAGCATCACGAAGGCGGCGATGCAGCCCAGCGCGAGCGCCAGCGACCACCGGCGCAGCCTTTCCAGTTCGCGCCAGATGCCTTCGTCGACGCCCATCCACACGCCGTAGAGAAATACCGTGAAATACAGCGCGTGAAGGTACCAGTCGCGCACCAGGTTGTGGGTGGCCGGGAAGCGCGGCGCCAGCACCAGCGTGAACAGGAGCAGCGGAAGGACCGGGATCGCCAGCAGCCGCCAGCGCCTGAGCCCGAGGAAGGCGGCCCGAAGCCTGGCGCCGGGGCCGGAGCGCATCGCCGGCGTCAGGAGCGCCAGGATGGCCGTGTAGACGAACAGGTAGGGCAGGTACCACAGGTGGTTCCAGGTCATCGGGAATTCCGAGCCGTCGAAGGCGCCCTTGGGCCACGGGCCGCCCGCGAGGTAATGCACCATGAAGGCGCTGAAGCCCGGCGCCACCAGCCCGTTGGAAACGCCCTGCGCGTAGGCCTGGTAGGGCACGACCACCGCCATGCCGAAGACCAGCGGCAGCAGCAGCCGGAAGGCGCGCAGCCGGATCACCGCCATCGGCGTGCGACCCCGGCTCAGGAAGCCGAAGGCCACGCCGGAAATCAGGAACACCAGGTCCATGCGCCAAATGTTGACGACCAGCATCGGCCACCGCAGCCATTCGGCCGCGTGCGGGCTCTTGAGGTGCCAGGGCCAGCCGGCCACGTAGTACATGCCCACGTGGTAGAGGATGAGCAGCAGAAAAGCCAGCGCCCGCAGGGCGTCGATGTCGTGTCGTCGGTTCGTCGTCGTCATGCCGTGCTCCTTGAACGAAGGAGGCGATGCTCCGGCGACAGGCCGGGGTGTGGGGCGGCGGGGGGACGATCGCCGGGCGTTTTGTGACGAACGGTGGCCCCTGAGGGACGAAAAATCCCGTCACGCGGCCTGATTCGTGAGAATCCGGGGCAGTGCGAAGCACGGAGGTTTGTCAATGAGCGAAGCTGGGATGAACCTGTTCGAGCGTTACCAGCCTTACCGGCGATGGGCCGAGGCGGGCTTCTGGGTGCTCATGATGGCGGTTCAGGCCACCTTCAGCACCGTCGTCGCCGTGATCGACGTGCGTGATGCCGGCCGGCAGATCCCGATCTGGCAACCGGTGACGTGGGAGCTGACCAGCCACCTGGCCTTGCTCGCGCTGGTGCCCGCGGTGATCGCTTTCGAGCGGCGTTTTCCGATCAGCCGTGCCCAATGGCGCCGAAGCCTGGTGGCGCACCTGCTGGGAAGCGTCGTCTTCAGCCTGGCGCACGTGGTCCTGATGGTCGGCCTGCGGCACCTCGTCTATGCCTGGGCGGGCAGCCGCTACGACTTCGGCGACTGGTTGGCCAAATGGCCCTACGAATACCTGAAGGACGCGCGCACCTATCTGCTGTTCCTGGTCGCGATCGTCAGCTACCGGGTTTTCATGCTGCGGCTGCAGGGCGAGGCGCGGGTTCTCGACCCGCCGGAGGGCGCGGCGATGCCGGCCGAGGCGCCGGAAGCGTCCGAAGTGCCCGGAACACCGCTACGCCCCGACCGCTTCCTCGTGCGCAAGCTGCGGCGCGAATTCCTGATCGCCGCCAGCGACATCGACTGGCTGCAGGCCCAGGGCAACTACGTCGGCCTGCGCGTGAACGGGCATGACTACCTGCTGCGCGCCACGATGACGGACTTTCTCGCGCAACTCGACCCGGCGCGCTATGTGCGCGTGCACCGCAGCTACGCCGCCAACCTGGACCGCATCGCCGAGATCGAGCCCCTCGACGGCGGCGACGCGCGCCTGCATATGCGCGACGGCACGCACATTCCATGCAGCCGCCGCTACCGGCCGGCGCTGCGGGCCTGAGGGCCGGGCGGCGACAATCCCCGGTCGTTCCCACAGACAGAGAAAGACATTCGCGATGGCCATCCAGTGGTTCCCCGGTCACATGCATCTGACCAAGAAGGCCATCGCCGAGCGCATCAAGGACATCGACGTCGTCATCGAACTGCTCGATGCCCGCTTGCCCGGCTCCAGCGCCAATCCGATGCTGGCCGAACTCACCGGCCACAAGCCGGGCCTCAAGGTGCTCAACAAGCAGGACTTGGCCGACCCCGAATGCACGACACGTTGGCTGGCGCACTACAACGCGCAAGCCGATACGCGCGCCATCGGCCTCGACGCGGGCCAGACCGCACCGGCCCGGCAACTGATCGACGCCTGCCATGCGCTGGCCCCCCAGCGCGGCGGCATGGCCAAGCCGATGCGGGTGCTGATCTGCGGCATTCCCAATGTTGGCAAGTCGACGCTCATCAACACGCTCACCGGCAGCCGCAAGGCCAAGACCGGCGACGAGGCCGGCATCACCAAGCTGGAGCAGCGCATCACGCTGGCCGACGACTTCTATTTGTGGGACACGCCCGGCATGCTGTGGCCGCGCATCATCGTCGCCAAGAGCGGCTACAACCTGGCCGCGAGCGGCGCGGTGGGCCGCAATGCCTTCGACGAGGAAGAGGTGGCGTTGGAACTGCTTTCGTACCTGAAGCAGCACTATGCGGGTCTGGTCGAAGCGCGCTTCAAGCTCGACCCGATCGCCGGCCTGAGCGACGAGCAGGTGCTCGAAGCCATCGGCCGCAAGCGCGGCGCGCTGCTGGGCAAGGGCCGCGTGAACCTGCAGAAGGCGGCGGAGATCGCGATGCACGAGTTCCGCAGCGGCAACCTGGGGCGCATCACGCTGGAAACGCCGGAAGAGTTCACGCAGTGGCTAGCGGCCGGGCAACTGCTGGACGCGGAGCGCAAGGCTAGGAAAGAGGCGCGAACGGCCAAGAAGCGGGCGACTGAGGGCGATGGCGCGGATTCTGATAGGTAACTATATGAATTTAAACGGTTTTCACTGTAAAAATGAAATCAACAATAATCTAGTGAAAAGCGAGATAAGTTATTGAAAATAATACGTTTTCACTATAAATAATGATTTATATTAATTCATGGTGAAAACGGCAACCGGCATCATCGAAATCGGCGACAGCCAGAAGCGGCAGTACATCGACGCCGAAAGCGTTTTCGATGAACTGCGTCGCGTGCGCAGGGAGGCCGCACAGACGCGTGGCAGCATGATCTGGAGAGAGATCTCCGGCCGGCGATATCTGATTCGGACGTCCTCGAAGGGTAGCCACAAGTCGTTGGGGCCGGAAGGCCCCGAGACACTGCAGATCTTCAAGAACTTCATCGAACGAAAGGCCGCGACGGCCGAGCGGCTGGCAACCATCGAGAAGGCGTTCGACGAGCAACGGCGCCTCAATCGCGCATTGCGGGTCGGGCGCGTTCCGCCGGTGGTAGTCGATGTGCTGAACGCGCTGGACAAGGAAGGATTCTCGGAGCATTTCACCGTGGTGGGCACGCACGCGCTCTACGCGTACGAGAGTGCGTGCGGCGTTCGCTTCATGCCTCAGGCAATGGCGACGAGGGACATCGACCTGTTGTTCGACACGCGCAAGCACCTCAAATTCTTCTCACGCATGAAGGCATCGGAGGCCTCGTTTCTTGGACTTCTCAAGAAAGCTGACAAGACCTTCGTCCGCTTGGAGCGCCAGAAGGAGACAGCCCGGAACGCCGCAGGTTTCGAAGTCGACGTCATACGCCGCATCGCAAAAGACAAGGACCCGCATCCCTTGCGCATGAGCGATGACGAAGGGGATGTCTGGTCAGTGCAGGCCTCGACGGGCGATCGGATCCTGGGTTCGCCGAGGTTCAGCCAGATGGTCGTATCGACGACCGGCGAGATGGCGATCATGCACACCATGCATCCGCTCGACTTCGTCAGCGTCAAACGGGCTCTGGCCGCCTATCCAACACGCGAGCCGCTCAAGCGCTCCAAGGATCTGATGCAGGCGGACTTGATCGAAGAACTCGTGAATGCCTACATGCCCCAGTATCTGCGCGAGCCGCCGCGACCTGCGACGTGAATTGAGCTTCCATGAGGGACTTCCGATTCATGGTCGATGCCAATCGGCCAGGCGCCAGACCTCTCGGCTCAGCGCAACCCTGCTTCTTGCGCCACGGTCCCCTGGCCCGCCCCACGCGCGATCTCGATCGCCGTCAGCCCGCGGTCATCGCGCATCTCGGGCTTTGCCCCGCGCGTGAGCAGCAGCCGCACCACATCGGGATGGCCTTGCCCCGCGGCCCACATCAGCAGCGTCAGGTTGTGTTCGTAGGTGGCGTTCACGTCGATGCCTGACGCAAGCAGTGCATCGAGTGCCGCCGCGTTGCCCTGGCCTGCCGCATAGATCGGCGCCGACTTGTTCATGCGATCCACCGCATCGGCGCGCGCACCGGCCGCCAGCAGGCGCTTCACGAGTTCGGCGTTGCCGCTGTAACTGGCTGCCATCAGCGGCGTGACGTGATCGACGGAGGCCAGGTTCACATCCGCCTTTGCATCGATCAGCACGATCCCCAACTCGGCGTTGCCCTTCTCGCAGGCGATGAAGAGCGGTGTCTTGCCGACACGGTTGCGCGAGTCGATGACGGCGCCCTGTGCAAGCAACTGCTTCACGCGCTCGACCTGACCCTGGCGCGCGGCCACGAGCAACTGGGCATTGGGACTGGGGTCGGTCTCGGGCTGGGCGGCCGTATCGCGTGGCGAGGCCAAAACCATCAGCGCGCAGGTCCACGACATCAGCGCGAACAGCGCGTGCGAGCGCAACGAGGCGGGTCGATTCATGGGTCCGATCTCCAACGGCGATTGCTGCGGTGCACCGAAAAAATCTTCTATTCAGTGGACCTGAATGTGGCTACGCTTGCAAGCGAGGCGGGGCAGGTCCCTCTCTTCAGGGGCCGGGATCTGCCGCGGTCGCGCATCCACCCTCGCGCCGCTCTGTGCCTTGCGACACCGGTTCCCGGGTCGCCGCGGTGGCATAAAAAGGCATAACAACGCCTGAGGAGACCCGCGATGTTCAAGCAGACCAGGTTCGCGCGCGCGTGGCGCCGTGTGTACGTTGCAGGGCCGGTCATCGGCCTGATCTCGACTGCCGCGCTCGGGCAGGCGGAGAACGCAGGCCAGGCGGCGGCCACGGGCGCGCCGGTGCCGAAGACGATCTCGGTGTCGCAGCAGCAGCTCGACACGGCGGACAAGGGCTCGTCCAACTTCCTGCAGTCGAACATGAGCTATGCACAGACGCGGTTCTATCCGGCGTCGCAGATCAACACGGGCAACGTCGCCAAGCTGCGGCCGGCCTTCACCTTCCAGACGGAGGTGCTCGAATCGATGGAGACCGCGCCCATCGTCGTCGACGGCGTGATGTTCATCACCACCTCCTACAACCATGTGTATGCGCTCGATGCCGCGACCGGCAAGGAGTTCTGGCACTACAAGCACAAGATGGGTCCGGTCACGACCTTCTGCTGCGGACCCAACAACCGCGGCGTCGCGATCATGGGCGACAAGCTCTACATGGGCACGCTCGACGCGAAGCTCCTCGCACTCGACGCGAAGACCGGCAAGGTGCTGTGGTCCACGCAGATCGGCGACCCTGAAGCGGGCTATTCGGAGACCATGGCGCCAGTGGCCGTCAACGGCAAGGTGCTCATCGGCACCAACGGCGGCGAATACGGCATTCGCGGCTACGTGAAGGCCTTCGATGCGAACGACGGCAAGCTGCTCTGGACCTTCGACACCGTGCCCGAGAAGGGCAGCGAAGGCGTGTGGGCCACCAAGGACGCGACCCAGCGCGACCTGCACCGCAACATCGATGCAGAGAAAGCCCAGCTCGCCAAGGGCGGCGACTTCTACAAGACGCTCGGCGGCGGCGTCTGGATGGCACCGGCGATCGACAAGGAAACCAACACCGCGTTCTTCGTCGTCGGCAATCCGAGCCCCGACCTCTATGGCGCGGAGCGGCCCGGCGACAACCTCTACACCGACTCGATGGTGGCCGTGGACCTGAACACCGGCGCCTACAAGTGGCACTACCAGTACGTGCCGCACGATGTGTGGGACCTCGATGCCGTGTCGCCCGTGATCCTGACCGATGCGAAAGGCAAGGACGGCCAGATGCACAAGGTGGCCATCCACGGCGGCAAGACGGGGCACATCTATGTGCACGATCGCGCCACCGGCGAGCTGATCCGCTTCAGCGAGGCGATGATCCCGCAGGAGAACATGTGGGTGCTGCCGACCAAGGACGGTGCGCGCATGCTGCCCGGCGCCAACGGCGGTGTCGAGTGGAGCCCCATGGCGGTCAACCCGAAGCTGCGGCTGGCCTATGCCGCCAACCTGCACCAGCCCATGACCTACCACGTCGAGGAGGCCAAGTACCCAGGCGGCAAGCTGTGGCTCGGCGGCGCCTTCAAGGTGATTCCGTCTGAGAAGCAATGGGGACGGCTCGCGGCGGTCAACATCGACACCGGCAAGATGGCGTGGAAGTTCGACACTGAACAGCCGCTCATCGGCGGCGTGCTGGCCACGGGCGGCAATCTGGTCTTCAACGGCGAAGGCAACGGGCTCTTCCGTGCGTTCGACGCCAAGACCGGCAAGAAGCTGTGGGAGTACCAGTGCGGGGCCGGCGTGAATGCGCCGCCCGTGTCGTACACGACCGGTGGCAAGCAATACATCGCCGTGGCTGCGGGTGGAAATACGCAATTGGACTTCAAGCGCGGCAACTCGGTCATGGTGTTCGCATTGCAGTGACACCCACCCCCGTTGCTTGCTCACTTCGTGTAGCCGCCTCCCCCCTCAAGGGGGCAACACCAGCGGCCCGGCAAAGCCGGTTCCGCGGTGTTTCCCGAACGGGCATCGCTGCGCTGGCCGGTGTGGCCGTCTCGCTGCTGGTCTGCGGCGGCGCGAATGCGCAGCAGGCAGCGGCGCCCGCGAAGGCGGCGGCCTGCGCGGCATGCCACGGTGCGAATGGGCAACCCATCCTGCCCGTCTATCCGATCATCGCGGGGCAGACCTCGCGCTACCTCTACCTGCAACTGCGCGACTTCCAGGAAGGGCGGCGGTCGAACGAACTCATGACGCCGATGGTCGCGGGTCTGACACGCGACGAAATGCACGAACTGTCGGATTACTTCGCGGCGCAGAAGCCGCCGCCCCAGCGCTTCGTGCCCGATGCAGCGAAAGTGAAGCTGGGCCGGGCGAAGTCCGAGGAGACGCTCTGCACCATGTGCCACCTGGGGGGCTTCGCGGGCCAGAATGAAGTGCCTCGCGTAGCGGGCCAGAACCATGACTACATCGTCAAGCAGCTCACCGACTTCAAGGAGAGGCGCCGCACCAACGACGCCGGCACCATGACCAGCGTGGCGAATACGATGAGCGCGCAGGATATCGAGAATGTCGCGCACTTCCTCGCGGGCCTCTGAGAACCCGACACCGAAGATGCCGGGCACGCCCGGCACGGAAGCGCTCTTGCGCTACACCCGCGTGGCCGTCTTGCTCCACTGGTTGATTGCGCTGGCGCTGTTCGGGCAGATCGCATTCGGTTTTCTGCTGGACGACATCGCGCCACGCGACACGCCTGCGCGCTCTGCCGTGGTCAACCTGCACAAATCCTTCGGCATCGTGCTGGGCGTGCTCATCATCGCGCGGCTGGCCTGGCGGCTTTCGCATGCGCCGCCGCCATGGCCGGCCTCCATGACGATCGGCACGCGCCGGGCCGCCCGGGCGGTGCACATCGCGCTGTATGTGTGCATGGTCGTGATGCCGCTGTCGGGCTATGTCGGGTCGAACTTCAACCGGTTCGGTATCACCTTTTTCGGGTTCCAATGGCCGCCGTGGGGGCCGCCGTTGCCTGCTGTCTATGACTTTCTGGGGCTCGTGCATGGCGTGACGGCCTTCGTGCTCTGCACCCTCATCGTGGGCCACGTGCTCGCGGCGCTGAAACACGCCTGGATCGACCGCGACCATGTCTTTTCGCGGATGTGGATGTAGCGAGGCCGCGTTCAGTCCGCGAGTTCCATCGCGGCTTCCTCGGCGATGTACGCCACGTGGCGGAAATCCCGGATCAGGCTCACGCGGCCGTCGCGCCATTGCAATTCCATGAAGTAGCCCGGGCGCGTCGCGTCGGGCGCGCGCATGACGGCCAGCACCTCGCGTCCTTCGAGCCATGCCGGCACCAACCGCCAGTCGTCCTGGCGGCTGTAGTTCGTGTAGTAGATCTCGACCTCACGCCGGCCCGCCGCCTTGCGTCGCGAGACGAGGTCGAGGCGGACTTCATCGGCCAGCATTGCGCGGACGCCGTCCCAGTCACGGGCGTTGAACAGATCCGCATAGCGGCGCAGCGCCGGCGAGATGGCGGGCGACGCGCGAGGCGAAGGCGCGTCGGTCGTCGCTTCGGACAACTGGCGCAGCAGCGTCCGCCCCCGGTGCAGCGCTGCCTTGACGGCCGGCACGCTCAGCTCCAACTCGGCGGAGATTTCCTCCAGCGAATGTTCGAGCACGTCCTTGAGGATCACGCATCCGCGCTGCGCCGGCGCGAGTTGCAGGAAGCACGAGAGCGCCGCACGCACGGCCTGGTGGCGCGCGAGCGCGTTATCGGGTTCGTGCGCTTCGTCGTCGGCGATGCCGAGCACCGATTCGATCGGCTCGGCCATCCGGTGCGCATCGCGCCGCCAATGGTCGATCGCGCGGTTGTGCGCGATGCGAAACAGCCAGGGTCGCAGGGGCGGCAGTTCCTTCAGTTCCGGGAGCTGGTAGTAGGCGCGCGCGAGCGTGTCCTGCACCACGTCTTCGCCATCGGCGACAGAGCCGGTCATGCGCGTGCAGTAGCGATGCAGGTCGGGCCGGATGTCGTCGACGAGCGCCAGGAACTGGCGCCGGCTCTCCTCGAGCGTGGCGATGATCGCGTTGGCGGGCTCAGGCTCAGTCGCCGAAGAATCCATACGAGCCGATCTCCTTCAGTTGCGTGTTGACCGGCGGCTCTTCGCAGCGATCGCGCACGCCTGCCGTGAATTCCTTGAACACGGGCAATGAGGTCAGCGCGTTGCTGCCATCGGCTTCTTCGTGCGAAACGAGGTGGACGAAGCTCACGCCGTCGTCGAGCCGGAAGGTGGCGTAGCGCAGGCCCTGCGGCTTGAGGCGGTGAAGTTCCTCGTAGACCTTGGCGGCGAGGCGCTCGTTTTCGGCGACGCGGTCAGCCTTGACCTTGTATCGAACCATGTGTTTCACGTTTCAGTCCTTTCACCGGCGGCGCCGGAACCATTCTGTGACAAACACAAGACGTTCGGGCGACCCGAGAGGATGCGGTGCCGGCGCCTGCAGGATTTTCCGCAGACGCCTATGCTCGCGTCCGGTTCTTTCGTTTCGCTTCAGGAGTTGTTTTCCCATGCGTCACCATCCCCTCGGCCGTACTGGCCTCTTCGTGTCCGAGCTGTGCCTCGGCACCATGACCTTCGGCGGCGGCGAAGGCATCTGGGCCCAGATCGGCGACCTGCAGCAGGCCGACGCCGAACGCCTGATCGGCTCGGCCCTCGATGCCGGCATCAATTTCATCGACACCGCCGACGTCTATTCGGGCGGCTTGTCGGAGCAGATCACCGGGCAAGCCCTCAAGAACCTCAAGGTGCCGCGCGAGAACGTGATCGTCGCCACCAAGGTCTTCGGCGAGACCGGGCCCGGCCCGAACGCACGCGGCGCCACGCGCGGCCACATCATGGACGGGGTCAAGGCCAGCCTGAAGCGGCTGCAACTCGACCACATCGACCTCTACCAGATCCATGGCTTCGATCCGGCCACGCCCATCGAGGAGACGGTGCGTGCGCTCGACCAACTGGTGCGCCAGGGCCATGTTCGCCATGTCGGCGTTTCCAACTGGGCCGCGTGGCAGATCGTGAAGGCGCTCGGCGTTGCGGAGCGGTGGGGGCTGTCGCGCTTCGAATCGTTGCAGGCCTACTACACCATCGCGGGGCGCGATCTCGAACGCGAGTTGGTGCCGATGCTGCGCAGCGAAGGCGTCGGCCTGATGGTGTGGAGTCCGCTGGCGGGCGGCCTGCTCAGCGGCAAGTACGGCCGCGACCAGCAGGGCGAGCAGGGCAGTCGTCGCACGGCCTTCGACTTTCCGCCGGTCAACAAGGATCGCGCGTACGACTGCGTCGACGCCATGCGCCCCATCGCGCAGGCACACGGTGTGTCGGTCGCGCAGATCGCGCTGGCGTGGCTGCTGCATCAGCCGCAGGTGACGAGTGTCATCATCGGCGCCAAGCGGCCCGATCAGCTCGCCGACAACATGGCGGCCACCAAGGTCGAATTGAGTGCGGCCGAACTGGCGCAACTCGACGAGGTCAGCCGACTGCCGGCCGAGTACCCGGGGTGGATGTTCGTCCGGCAGGGCGAATACCGCAGAAAACAACTGTCCGATGCGGGACGTTGAGACAGCTGTCCGGGATGCAGCGAATTGGTCTGCGCAAACAGGCCCAATGCGGCCAGTCAGCGTCCATTTAGGGTTGTCACTCTCTTCGGTTTTCCCTCTTGTAGTTATGGTTTAGAAACATTCAGACACTTGGAGATTTTCGACATGCCTTTGAGTTTCAAGCTTCTCGCCGTGGCAGGTGCCATCGCCTTTTCCGCGGGAGCGTTCGCGGCCGATCCGATCAAGATCGGCGTGGACGGACCGTTCACCGGCGGATCGTCCTCGATGGGCGTGAGCATGCGCGACGGCGTCCGCCTGGCCACCGACGAAATCAACAAGGCCGGCGGCGTGCTGGGCCGGCAGATCCAGCTCGTCGAGCGCGACGACGAGGCCAAGAATGAACGGGGCGTGCAGATCGCCCAGGAATTCATCAACAAGGAAAAGGTCGTGGCCGTTGTCGGCTACATCAACACCGGCGTGGCGCTGGCTTCGCAGCGCTTCTTCCAGGACGCCAAGATCCCGGTGCTGAACAACGTGGCGACGGGTTCGATCATCACGCACCAGTTCGACAAGGACCCCGAGAACTACGTCTTCCGCAATTCGGCGCATGACAGCATCCAGGCGCCGATGATCGTCGAGGAAGCGGTCACGCGTCGCGGCTTCAAGAAGGTGGCGATCCTGGCCGACTCGACCAACTACGGCCAGCTCGGCCGCGAGGATCTCGAGAAGGCGCTCAAGGCCAAGGGCATCACGGCGGTGGCGGTCGAGAAGTTCAACATCAAGGACGTCGACATGACGGCCCAGTTGCTGAAGGCCAAGGAAGCCGGCGCCGAGGCGGTGCTGACCTACGGCATCGGCCCCGAGCTTGCGCAGATCGCCAACGGCATGACCAAGCTGGGCTGGAAGGTGCCGATGGTCGGCAGCTGGACCTTGTCGATGGCCAACTTCATCGACAACGCCGGCCCCGGCGGTGACGGCGCGCGCATGCCGCAGACTTTCATCCAGGAGCCGACCACGCCGAAGCGCAAGAGCTTCATCACCAGCTACGTGGCGACCTTCAAGCCGAAGAACAACCGGATCGATTCGCCGGTCTCGGCCGCGCAGGGCTACGACTCGATCTACCTGCTGGCCGCCGCCATGAAGCAGGCCAACAGCACCGAAGGTCCGAAGATCCTGGCCGCGCTGGAAGACCTCAAAGCGCCGGTGGAAGGTGTGGTGACGACCTACAACAAGCCTTTCGCCAAGGGTGATCATGACTCCATCACCGCGAACATCCCGGTGTTCGGCGAGGTCAAGGGTGGTCGAGTGATCTACGCCAGTGCGGACGACATGAAGAATGCGTCGCAGGTGCGCCTCAAGAACAACGCCGCCAACGACGCACTGCTGAAGCCCTGATCTGCGCCTCCATCTCGGCGCCGCCGCGGGATCTTTCCCGCGGCGGCGTCTTTTCATGAGTAATGAACCCACCCCCGTTGCTTGCTCACTGCGTGTAGCCGCCTCCCCCTCAAGGGGGCAACACCGGCGGCCCGGCAAAGCCGGCTCCGCGGTGTTTCCCGAATGGGCGCCGCTTCCTTGGTTAACTGTTCTCACGCGATGCGCCGGGAAAAACTGATATGCAAATCCTGACCCAACTCATCTTCAGCGGTATCGCGCTGGGCATGATCTATGCCGTGATCGCGTTCGGCTACCAGCTGACTTTCGCGACTTCCGACACCCTCAACTTCGGGCAGGGCGACGCGCTGATGCTCGGCGCGCTCGTCGGCCTGACGCTGGTCACGCTGGGCGTGAACTACTGGTTGATGATCCCCATCGTCTGCGTGTTCGGCGCAGTGCAGGGCGCGGTGGTGGAGCGCATCGGCGTGCGGCCCGCGATCAAGATCAAGTCGGAGTTCGGCTGGATCATGTCGACCATCGCGCTCGGCATCATCTTCAAGAACGTGGCCGAGAACGTCTGGGGCCGCGACGACCTGAGGTTCCCTTCGCCGCTGCCGGAAGCGCCGATCAAGTTCCTCAACGCCAACGTGCTGCCGATGGAAATCCTGGTGGTGGTCGGCGCCATCCTGATGATGCTGGCGGTGGAAGTCTTCAACCGCCGCTCGATCTACGGCAAGGCGGTGGTCGCGACCTTCAACGATCGCGATGCGGCCAAGCTGATGGGCATCAACACGGGGCTCGTCATCACCTTCTCGTACGCGCTGTCGTCGCTCACCGCGGCCTTTGCCGGCGTGCTGATCGCTCCGCTCACGCTGACCGGCGCGACCATGGGCGCGGTGCTCGGGCTCAAGGCCTTTGCCGTGGCGATCATCGGCGGGCTGACCAGCGGCATGGGCATCGTGGTGGGCGGGATCATCCTCGGTATCGCCGAGACCACGACCGGGTTCTATCTCAGCACCGGCTACAAGGACGTACCCGGCCTGGTGCTGCTGCTGATCGTGCTGGCCGTGCGGCCCGCGGGCTTGTTCGGCAAGACGGCCATCAAGAAAGTCTGAGCGCGAGGCATCGAAGTCAACACAATGAAAACTGGTCGCTTTCTTCTTGCCATCGCCGGTTTCGCAGCGCTGATGCTGTTCCCGATCGGCATCGACAACCCGTACTACATCCACCTGCTCGAGACCATCATGATCTACGCGATCCTGCTGTTCGGGCTGGACATCGTGGTGGGCTACACCGGGCAGGTGTCGCTCGGCCACGCGGGGCTCTTCGGCCTCGGCGCCTATACCGCCGGCGTGCTGGTCTTCAAGATGGGTGCGCTGCTCATGGTGTCGCTGGTCGCCGCCATCGGCGTCACTGCGGTGTTCGGCGCCATCCTTGCGCTGCCGGCACTGCGGGTGACCGGGCCCTACCTCGCCATGGTCACGCTGGCCTTCGGCACCATCATCCAGATCCTCATCAACGAGATGGGCTTCATCACCGAAGGGCCGATGGGCATCAAGCTCAGCAAGCCGCCGCTCTTCGGCCACAAGCTCGACGAACGCGAGTTCTTCTGGCTCGTGGCGGTGATGCTGGTGCTGTCGCTCATCGTGGTGCACCGCATCCTTCGCTCGCATCTCGGACGCGCCTTCGAGGCGCTGCGCGGCAGCCCGGTGGCGTCGGACTGCATGGGCGTTTCGGTGTACCGCTACAAGGTCTACGCCTTCGTGATCAGCGCCGGCTTTGCCGGCCTGGCGGGCAGCCTGTATGCGTATTCGGAGCAGTACATCTCGCCGAACACCTACAACTTCGAGCTGACGGTGCTGTTCCTGCTGGCCGTGATCATGGGCGGGCGCAAGAGCCGCACCGGTTCGATACTCGGCGCGGCCATCATCGTGCTGCTGCCCAAGCTGCTCGATGACGTGGAGCTGTTCCGCTACGTGTCGGTCGGGCTGGCCGTGCTGGTGATGATCACCGCGGTGGTCGGCATCCAGCGTCAGCGCGTGACGCCGAAGCAGATGGCGATCCCGGTGGCCGGCAGCATCGCGCTCGCCGGACTCGCGTTCTGGCTCGACACCATGACCGACTGGCGACTGTCGATCTTCGGTGTGATCATGCTGTTCGTCGTCTACTACCTGCAGGACGGCATCGTCGGCTTCGTGCGCAACGCGCTCAATCTGCGCCGGCCCAAGGCGCAGGTCGAAGTGGTCGATCAGGCTGCGGCGCCGTCCGATGCGGTGAGTGTCGCGGCATCGGGCAGCGGCGGAGCCGAAGTGCTCCAGGCCGCGGGCGTGCTCATGCAGTTCGGTGGTCTGAAGGCGCTCAACAACGTCGACCTGACCGTGAAGCGCGGATCCATCCATGGCCTGATCGGGCCCAACGGCTCGGGCAAGAGCACGATGATGAACGTGCTGACCGGCATCTACGTGCCCACTGCCGGCAGCATCGAATTCGGCGGGCGCTCGCTGGTCGGGCGCACGTCCGCGGACATCGCGCTGTCGGGCATCGCGCGCACCTTCCAGAACGTGCAGCTCTTCGGCGAGATGACGGCGCAGCAGAACGTGCAGGTCGGCCTGCACCACACTTTCAAGAGCAATCTGTTCGACGTGGCCGTGCACACGCCGCGTTACCGCCGCGAGAACGCCGCGGCGGCCAACCGCGCGCTCGGCTTGCTGAAGTTCGTCGGACTGGAGGAGTTCGCGGCGGAAGAGGCGCGCAACCTGCCTTACGGCAAGCAGCGCCTGCTGGAGATCGCCCGCGCGCTCGCGCTCGACCCGCAACTGCTGCTGCTCGACGAGCCTGCCGCGGGTCTCACGGCGCCGGACATCAAGGAACTGATCGCCATCATCCGCAAGATCCGCGAACATGGCGTGACGGTCATCCTGATCGAACACCACATGGACGTGGTGATGAGCATGTGCGACACCGTCTCGGTGCTCGACTTCGGCCAGAAGATTGCCGAGGGCGGGCCGGCCCAGGTGCAATCGGACGAGAAGGTCATCGAGGCCTATCTCGGCGGACAGGATGCAGCGGAACCTGCCGCGCAGGCCGCGTGAGGATCATCAGATGCTGACCATCCAGAATCTTTCGGCCGGCTACGGCAAGGTGCAGGTACTGCACGGAATTTCGATCGAAGTGCCCAAGGGCAAGGTCGTGACGCTCATCGGCTCCAACGGCGCGGGCAAGACGACGACCATGCGCGCGGTGTCCGGCATGATCCGCGCGACCGGGGGCGAAATCACGCTCAACGGCAAGCGCATCGACGGGCTGGAGTCGTATCACATCGCCAAGCTGGGGCTTGCGCATTCGCCCGAAGGCCGGCGCGTATTCGCGACCATGAGCGTCACCGACAACCTCACGCTGGGCGCGTTCCCGCGGTTGACAGGCAGCCGCCCGCGCGGCGATGTGGCCGCCGATCTTGAGCGGGCGATGGAACTGTTTCCGCGCCTGAAGGAACGCCGCACGCAATTGGCCGGCACCTTGTCGGGCGGCGAGCAGCAGATGCTCGCCATGGCCCGCGCGGTGATGCTGAACCCCGAGGTCGTGCTGCTCGACGAGCCGTCGATGGGCTTGGCGCCCATCCTGGTTGCCGAGGTGTTCCGCATCATCGAGCGGCTCAAGGAGCAGGGCGTGACGATGCTGCTGGTCGAGCAGTTCGCAGCTGCCGCGCTTGGCGTGGCGGACTATGGCTACGTGCTGGAGAACGGGCGAATTTCGTTGCACGGGCCGGCGGAGAAGCTGCGCAACGAGCCGGGGGTGAAGGCGGCGTATCTGGGGGGTGGGCACGGTTGACTCGTACCGCTCACCGCTTGCATAGTCGGCCCCGACAACCAACCGGGATGCGCTATGGACACCAACAGCAACTACCTCGGACACAAGACCGGATTCGGGACGCAAAGCGCGTCTCTCGATTTTGGTGTGGACGTCTTCGGGAATGACACGGGGGTCCGAGGCTCGAGCGATACGGGGCACGGCGTCGTCGGTCGCTCGGAAAGTGCCACCGGTGTTCGCGGTGAGGGCAAGGTCGGCGTACAGGGGAACGGCGTATTGGGGCCAGGTGTCGTGGGTGTCGGCGGCGTCGATGGGGTCGGATACGCGACAGCGGGCGTCATTGGCAGGGGTGCTACCCGACCATCGGGCGATGATGGCGTGAAAGGACCCGGACTGGTCGGTCTCGCCGGGGGCGAAACACCCTTGCCCACCGAGAGGGTCACCGGGAATGTCGGAGTCTTCGGCAAAGGCGCTTCCGGTCAGCCAATACTTGAACATGGGCGTCAGAGTGCAAGTTCGAATCCTGGTCCCGGAGTGGTTGGCATCGGCGGTGCCGCGGACCTTGGAGGCTTCCAGATCAGCGCACCCGGTGTCGTCGGTTTTGCCGGAAGCGTTGCGCGTCCGGACCTGGCTCAGGTGGACATGCTGGCGAACTCCGGTGTCTATGGACTGGGGCCGGTCGGGATGACCGGCGAAGGAGAGATCGGCGTCAAGGGCGTCGGCAGTGGAGACTGCGGCGGCGTCTTTCAGTCCGAAGCGGGGCCACAGATACGGCTGGCTCCATACCGCGCCCACGATCCGAACAACGAGCTATCTCAGGTGGTGCCGGCCGCCGCCATGGTGATCGGCAGACCGCAGGATAGCTTGCCGCCAGTCGGACAAGCCGGCGACCTCATGTCGATCATCGATGGCCATGGTCGTTGCACCCTCTGGTTCTGCGTCCGCGCAAGCATGGAACAACCATTCGACGCCGCCCAATGGGCACAAGTCCTTCTGGGTCCATCGATCAATCACTTTGGGCAGTCCGGATAGGCCGGCACGATATCCGTTGAGAGAGCTTCTCTATCTCGGCAGGGGCAGTCGATCATGAGCCGTATTTCAGCAAATACGGCTCATTTTTTGAGCCGTAATGACGATTTGCGGCTCAGCCGAGCGTGCGCGCCAGCAGCGAATCCAGGGTTTCCTCGGCGCGCTTCAGCATCAACGCCTCGATGGCCTGGGCCGCCGCGGTGGCATCCGCATAGCGTGCGAAGGGGATCTGCTTCTCCATCGGCGGCAGCATCACCGGCAGCGACTTCAGGTCCTGCTGGTTCAGGCTGGCCTGGTTGATCGCGCGCTTGGCGTTGATCTGGAAGTGCCGCCAGGTCCGCCGCGTCTGCAGCGCAGCGAAGATGTATTGCGGCAGCGCGCGCTCGGCGTCGGGCACGAGCCGCATCATGTTCGATTCGAACACCGTCGGCTCGGCCAGCGTGCGGATCAGCACGCTCTTGCCGAGATGCTCCGGGCTGTTGACGCGGTTGACCAGGATGTCTCCTTCCGCCAGCCCGTAGCGCCCGGCTTCGTCTTCCTCGACATGAAGGCGCTTGAGCAATGCGGGCTCGCGGAGTTCGCCGTCGCGAAAGCTGTCGATGCGCACGATCGGCGTGCCGGTGCCGTAGGCCGACTTGTGCTTGTACAGGCCGTTCTGCGGACTGATTTTCAGCAGGCTTCCGAGCGGCACCACAGGCCACTGCTTGGGGTTACGCATCGCGTCGCCGAACACATCGGCGTAGAGCGCCGGCACCATTTGAACGGTTCGCTCGCGGATCTCGCGCCGCAGGCGAATCGCGCTCTGCGCGCACAACAGCAGGTCGACGATGCGACGCTGTTCATTCAGATCGGGCAAGGGCAGCTGCTGGTCGAGGATGCGTGCATCCGACACCGCCGGATACAGCGCGCCCGTGGCCAGCTTGCACACGCCCTGGATGAACTTCCTGGAGCGCACGAAGAAATAGATGTACTCGGGCAGCACGCGCAGTGTCGCGCGCAGCACGCAAAAGGCGGTGCTCGCGACCTCGCCGTCGAGTTCCGGCGGCACCAGCGCCACGGCATTGAGATTCGGGCGGACGGTCGACACCAGCACGTCGCCGGTGCGCATCAGCTTGCGCGCACGGCTCGGCGCCTCGGCGCCCTTCAAGGTGCGCGCACCGGTGATGGTCTTCTTCTTGTTGTCGACGGCGGCGACATCGACATAGGTGAACGGATCGTCGGGCCAGGCGGACGGGTTCATCGTGCCCGTTTTCGCCTCGACCACCTCCCGCAGCGCGACCCGTGGCGCCTTCATTTTTCCCACTCCGTGAGCAGGATTCGCAGCGTTTCCATTTCCTTGGCGAACTCCAGTTCGAGCGCGATGATCTCGTCGACCAGTTCGCGCGGGTTGCGATGCTCGGCTTGCGCTTCGGTCAACGGACGATAGCGTGCCGCCGAGAGATTGAAGTCGTTCGCGCGCAGCGCGGCGGCGTTGGCAAACCACCATTTCTCGTCCCATTCGGCATCGGGCTCGCGCGCCTCCCAACGCGCCAGCGAGGCGTCGCGCTGCGCGTAGGCCTGGGCCAGGCGCGGCAAGTCGTCGGCCTCGACGGGCCTGTCGTGGTTGGCGTCGAGCGCGTAGCCGTCGTCCTCCACATGCAGGAACAGCACGTGCTCGGTGTTGCCGCACTTGCGAAAAAAGAGCACTGATGTCTTCACGCCCGAATAGGGCTGGAACACGCCGCCTGGAAGACTCAGCACCGCATCGACCTGGTTGTTCTCGACGAGCTGCCGGCGCAATTCCTTGTGTGCCGCCGTGGAGCCGAACAGCACGCCTTCCGGCACCACGACAGCGGCGCGGCCCTCGGCGCGCAGGCTGTCCATCATGTACTTGAGGAAGAGCAGTTCGGTGCTGCTGGTGGTGCCGACTCGCACGTCGTCGACGATGCGGTCCTTGTCGACCCGGCCCGAGAAAGGCGGATTCGCCAGCACCACGTGAAAGCCTTCGGGTGGCAGGTCGAGCTCGGTCTTCTTCGCGTCGTCGAGCACCGAGGTCAGCACATTGCGCTGAAGGATGCGAACGTTGGCCAGGCCGCGCAACGTGAGGTTCATCGTCGCCAGGCGGACCATCTTCGGATCGACGTCGTTGCCGAAGAAGGTCTTGTTCTGAAGCGTCGCGAGGTCTTCGGGCGTGAGCCTGTCACCGAGACCGCGCCGCAGGGTCTTGCCCTCGGCTTCGGCCTCCACGACGGCATCGGGCGACGAATGGGCGAGACGGATGTGGTTGTAGGCCGCCACCAGGAAGCCCGCCGTGCCCGCTGCCGGGTCGTAGATGGTCTCGCCGATGGTCGGGTCCACCATCTCGACGATGCCGCGGATGATGTGGCGCGGCGTGCGGAACTGCCCCAGTTCGCCGGCCTGCCTGATCTGGCGCAGCACGTGCTCGAAGAGGTCTCCCTTGGTGTCGGAGTCCGCATCGGCGAGCCCGAGGCCATCCACCAGGTGGACGACCTGCGACAGCACCGTCGGCTCGCTGATGCCGAGGCGCGCCCCGCGCATGAAGTCGTGCGCGCCGGCGGCACCGATTTCGGAGAAGAAGGGGAACACCTCGTCGCGCACGAAGTGCACGAGCGCATCGCCCGTCAGCTCGTTCGCCCAGGCCGACCAGCGAAACCGTGCGCGCGGGATGGCGGGCGTGCCGGTCTGCAGCACGGTGGCCGTCAGGACGCCCTCGTGGGCCGAGGGCAGGGAGGCGTTCGAGGGGTTCCTCAGGATCCAGTCGCCGCTGAACATGCTCGTGTAGGGCTCGTTCAGCGTCTTCGCGCGCATGGCGTTTTCGTCGTCGATGGTCTCCAGGAGATAGAAGAAAAACAGGAACGACAGCTGTTCCGCGTTGCTGACAGGATCGGGGTAACCGCCGCCAAAGAGGTAGTCGCGAATCTGGTCGATCGACCGTCGCATTTCAGCGGTCAAGGGCATGGGGACAGGGCTTGGGCGATGCGCATGGTGAGCCCACGAGTCTAAGAGGCAAATTGGAGGAAACTCCGGGGACCCGGCGGATGCCGACATGTTCCGAGAAACCCAGCCTCATGACCCAGGATCTCCCCGAGTTCGAAGTGCTCCCCCGGGACATTTCCGCCTACCGCCAAGGCAACGCAGGCATCGACTACGTCCACCGCTTCGAGTCCGGCAAGCCCGGCCCGCACGTACTGATCAACGCCTTGACCCACGGCAACGAGATCTGCGGCATGGTCGCTGCGACCCATCTGCTCGACACGGGCGTCAGGCCGAAGATCGGCACGCTGACGGTGAGCTTCGCGCACGTGGAGGCCTACAACGCCTTCGCGCCGGAACGGCCCTACGACAACCGCCAGATCGTGCACAACCTGAACCGGGTGTGGTCCGACGAATGGCTCGACGGGCCGGAGGACAGCCCCGAATTGCGCCGTGCCCGCGAACTGCGTCCTGTCGTCGCGGCGGCGGATCACATCCTGGACATCCACTCGACCAGCCAGGACGTGGTGCCTTTCTGGGTCTACCCGGCTTTCGAGCGCAATGCCAGGGTGGCGATGGCCATCGGGCTGCCGCCTGTGCACCTGGTGATGCCGAGCGGGCTGGGTTCGGGCACGCCGCTGATCCAGCACGGCCAACATGCGGGGGAGAACGCGCCGGGCGCTGCGATGGTGGTCGAGTGCGGCCAGCACTTCAAGCAGGCGGCGGCCGATCTCGCGACCGAGGTGGCCCTGCGCTTCCTGGCGAATTTCGGGCTGATCGAGAGAGGCCCCATCCCCGCACCCGAGCCGCAGCGACGCTTCGAGCTGCTGCAGACGCACGTCATCCAATCGGAAGACTTCCGCTTCGTGCGGCCACTGATCGGCTTCGAGACTTTCGCGAAGGGCGAGCTGATCGCGACCAATGGCCCGGACGAGATTCGCGCGCCGTGCGATGAATGCACGGTGTTCATGCCCGCGCAGCGCGCGATCGTGGGGCGAGAGGCTGTCTACCTGACGAAGCCTCTCTGACGCTCTGAGCAGGCTACTTGCCCCAACTGTCCCGCATTCCGGCAGTGCGGTTGAACACGCGCCCGCCCGACGCGTTTCCGCGAGCGTCCAGCACGAAGTAGCCGTGACGCTCGAACTGGTAGGGCGCATCTTGCGCCGCGCCGGCGAGTGAGGGCCCTGCATACGCCTGGGTCGTGAGCAGGCTGGCGCTGTTGAGTTCTTCGAGCAGTTCGCCGCTGCCCGGCTGGGATGCCGCGAACAGCCGCTCGTAGAGCCGAACCTCGACCGGAACGGCGTCAGCGACCGCGACCCAGGTGATGTTGCCCTTGACCTTGATGGCATCGGCGCCCGGTGTGCCGCTCTTGGTGTCAGGCACCAGCTTGGCCTGCACTTCGACCAGGGTGCCTTCCGCATCGCGCGTGCCGCCGGTGCATTCGATCACGTGCCCATACTTGAGCCGCACCTTGTTGCCGGGGAACAGCCGGAAGAAGCCCTTGGGCTGTACGTCTTCATAGTCCGTGCGCTCGATCCAAACTTCGCGACCCAGCTTGAAGTCACGACGACCCATCTCGGGGTGATGCGGATGCACGGGCGCCGAGCAGTCGTCGAGGACGTCGTCGCCGCCCATCAGTTCGCCCCAGTTGCTGATGACCAGCTTGACCGGATCGAGCACCACCATGGCGCGCGGCGCGATCGGGTCCAGCGTGTCGCGCAGTGCGGCTTCGAGGCTGGCGTAGTCGATCCATCCGCCCGACTTGGTCACGCCCGAGCGTTCGCAGAACAGCTTGAGCGCCTCCGGCGTGTAGCCGCGGCGGCGCAGGCCGGCGAGGGTGGGCATGCGGGGGTCGTCCCAGCCGTCGACGTGGCCTTCCTCGACCAACTGGCGCAGCTTGCGCTTGCTGGTGATGACATGGGTGACGTTGAGTCGCGCGAATTCATACTGCCGCGGATGCGGCGTGGCGATCAGCCCGCCTTCGGCGAGGCGGTCGAGCAGCCAGTCATAGAAGGGCCGCTGGTCTTCGAATTCCAGCGTGCAGATGCTGTGGGTGATCTGCTCCAGCGCGTCCTCGATCGGGTGCGCGAAGGTGTACATCGGGTAGATGCACCACTTGTCGCCCGTGTTGTGGTGCGTCGCGCGGCGAATGCGGTAGAGCGCCGGGTCGCGCATGTTGATGTTGGGGCTCGCCATGTCGATCTTGGCGCGCAGCACCGCGGCGCCGTCTTCCAGTCGGCCGTCGCGCATGGCGCGGAAGCGCAGAAGGTTCTGCTCGGGGGTGCGGGCGCGGAAGGGGCTGTCGGTGCCGGGGGTGTTGAAGTCGCCGCGGGTGGCGCGGATTTCTTCGGCGCTCTGTTCGTCGACGTAAGCGAGGCCGGCGCCGACGAGGTATTCGGCCGCGCGGTACATGAAGTCGAAGTAGTTGCTCGCGAAATACACGTGATCGTTGGTCGCCCCGGGATGGGCCGGATCGTCGGTGAGCGTCGTGCTGTAGCCCATCCACCTCACGGCGTCACGGATGGCGTCGACGTATTCCTGTTCTTCCTTCTCGGGATTCGTGTCGTCGAAGCGCAGGTGGCACACGCCGCCGTATTCCTTCGCGAGTTCGAAGTTGAGCCAGATGCTCTTGGCGTGGCCGATGTGCAGGTAGCCGTTGGGTTCTGGAGGAAAACGCATGCGGACCTTGGCCGGGTCCTGCATGCCTTGGGCATGATGTGCGGCATCGCCAGGGGTGCCGCCCCACTGGCGGCTGGAATAATTGCCCTGTTCGAGGTCGTTTTCGATCACGTGGCGCAGGAAATTGCTAGGCTTGGCGGCGTCGTTGTCGGCTGCAGGGGAAGTCATCCGCTCATTCTAGGTGGCGCTCTGCAGGCGTTACTTTTGGCAACCTTCTTCACAGAGCGGCGTACACCAGATTGACACTTGCCGCGTTCAATACAGACATGGGCGGTCAACGCCCCTTCAACAGGAGATCCAGACATGAATATGACCCGATCCACTCTCTATCAATGGGCTGCCGTCGGCGCGGTGGCTGCGGGCGCACTTTTGGGCGCGGCTTCGGCCAACGCAGCTGCATGGTCGGTCGGGGTCAGCGTCCCAGGAGTCGCGGTCGGTGTTGCGTCGCCGCAACCGTATTACGCCCCGCCGCCGGTCTACTACGCACCGGCCCCGGCGTATGTCGCGCCTGCTCCGGTGTATTACCGGCCCGCTCCGGTGTACGTTGCGCCACCACCCGTCTATTACCGTCCGGTACCCGGGTACTACCACCGTTACCACCACGGGCCTTACTACCGCTATTGAGCGGCAGGCCATCAGTCATTTGCCTGCTGTCACATGAAAAGCCGGCCCCCGTCAAAAGGGGCCGGTTTTTTCATGGGCGCCTACTTTCTGATTACATCGCCCGGAAAAGGTGAGCGTAGAGGCGGCTGACGGGGATTTTTTCCGAGCGGCCGCGCAACGTCAGGTGCTGCCGGCCGGTGTCGTCACGGTGGACCGATTCGACGGCGTCGCTGCGCACGACCACGGCGCGGTGCACCTGCCAGAAGATGTTGGCGTCGAGTTGGGGCAGCAACTGCTTGAGGGGCGTGCGGATCAGGTATTCGTGTTTCGCAGTCAGCACGCGCACGTATTTGTCGGCTGCCTCGAAATATTGCACTTCGTCGATGGGCACCATGCGCACGCTGTTGCCCGACGAGCCGGCCTCGCTGGCCGCGATCAGCTTGAGCGGGGCGCCGGCGCCAGGGGACGGCGCGCCTTCGCCGGCGGCGGCCAGGACCTTGCGCCATTGGGCCAGCGTGCTGGCGATCGCATCGGCGGCCGGCAACGCGGGCGATGCGGCCGATTCCGTCATCTTCCGCAACCGGTCCACGGTGCGACGCAGGCGATCGGGCTGCACGGGCTTGAGCACGTAGTCGATGGCCTGGGCGTCGAAAGCGCGTGCGGCATATTCGTCGTAGGCAGTCACGAAGACCAACTGCGGCATCGGCGCCTCGTCGGTTGGCCAGGTATCGGCGAGTTCGGCCGCGACGCCCAGGCCGTCCAGGCCCGGCATGTGGATGTCGAGGAAGAGCACCTGCGGCAGTTTGGCCAATGCGTCGCGCACGGCGCTGCGGCCGTCGCCCACCATGGCGACGATGTCCAGTTCAGGCCACGCGGCGGCCAGTTCGGCATGCAGGGCTTGAGCCAGCAAGGGTTCGTCTTCGGCAATGAGGGCTGTCGTCTTCATGCGGGCGAGGGAAAGCTGATGGCGGCGCGGGTGCCGCCGGTGGAAAGCGGAGTCAGGGTCATGGCGCTCTGAGAGCCGTACACCGTGTTGAGTCGCTCGCGCACCTGGGCGAGGCCGAAGCCGCCTGTCTCGGAGCATGTGACATCGCCGTCGATGCCCACGCCCGTGTCGCTCACTTCGATGACGAGTCGCGCGCCTTCGCGCTTCGCGTGCACGGTGATTTCGCCGCCTTCCACCTGGGGCTCCAGGCCGTGTCGGATACTGTTTTCGACGAGCGGCTGCAGCATCAGCGGCGGCACGGGCACGTCGCGGAGTTCGTCGGGCAGGTCGAGTGTGTAGCGCAAGCGCTCGCCCATGCGCACCGACATCAGTTCGAGGTAGTCGCCGAGCCGGTCGAATTCAGCCGACAGCGGATGCGCAAGCGCCCGAGACCCTGTCAGCGTGATGCGCAGGTAGCTGTTGAGGTGGTCGAGCATCGCCACTGCGCGCGGCGGGTCGGCCGTGATGAGCGCGCGCAGATTGGCCAGCGTGTTGAAGAGCATGTGTGGCTCGAGCTGCGTTTCGAGCAGCTTCAGTTTGGCCTCGGTGGCATCGCGTTCCGCTGCGCTGATCTGCGCGGCCAGCGCGGCGGCCCGTCCGCGCGCATGGAAAAAGAAGCTCGCCGCGGCGCCTGCGAAGACGGTGATGGCGAGGCTGATCGAGTTGTCGCGCGGCGAACTGACAACGCCGTCGCCGAAGATGAGATCGGCGATGCGGTCACCGAAGAAGAAGCCGCAGCCGATGCCGGTGGCGGTCAGGACCATGCCGCGCCAGCCCTTCGGCCAGCCATGTCCGCCGCTGCTGCTGCGGTGGCAGTGGCGCTCGTCGACCAGATAGCGGCCGAACTCGATCACGCTCCAGGAAACGAGCCCGATCGTCAGGGCATAGCCGACCTGTACCAGATAGCTCTTGCGCGGCCAGATGAGTGTCGTGAGCACCGCGACCGCGCAGCAGAACGCCGCCACCTGGAGGCAGTGGCGGGCGGCATCGCTCCAGCGGATGTTCATGCCGCGGCCCCGCGCCGGCGCAGCGCCTCGGTGGTTTCGCCCGGACCGTCGGGAGACCATCCCGGCGGCTTCCACAGATAGCTCCATGCTTCCCGAATCGATCGGGCGCCGCGCAGATCGCGCCATAACGCCTGCCATTGGCCGAACTCGATTTGCAGCAGGTTGTATGTCCTGATCGGCGTCACCAGGCCGTAGCGGATCGGGACATCGTCGCGCTCGGCGATGTAGGTGCCGAACAGCCGGTCGAAAACGATAAGCACGCCGCCGTAGTTGCCGTCGAGATACTCGAGGTTCGAGGCGTGGTGGACGCGGTGGGCGGACGGCGTGTTGAGAACCCACTCCAGCGGTCCGAGCCTGGGGATCCAGGTGGCATGGATCCAGAACTGATAGAGCAGATTGAGCGACAGCATGATGAGCACGATCTGTGGCGGCATGCCCAGCAGCGGCGCCAGCATGAAGAAGGCCAGCGTGCCAGTGAGCCTGCCGGTCCAGCCGAAGCGATAGGCCGCCGAGAGATTGAGCTGGTTCGGCGAATGGTGGACGGCGTGGGTGCACCAGAACCAGCGCACGCGATGGGCCGCCCGGTGGTACCAGTAGTAGCAGAACTCCTGCCCGATGAAGCAGGCCACCCAGCCCGACCAGTGCTGCATCGGCAGCGTCCACAGCCGGTGGGCGTAGACCCAGTCCATGGCATGAACCCAGAAGAGCAGCGGCAACAGCCAGCGCAGGGGGTATTCGCGCACCAGGAAGTCCGTCAGCGAGATGCCTGCGGCCTTCCAGTCGTAGCCCCCCTTGCCACGTACCCACGAGAGCACGAGCGCTTCGGCCAGCGAGGCGAGGAGCACGGTGACCACCGCCGTCTGGAGGATCAGGATGAGGACGCTCATGGCTGGAGATTCTGGACGAAGAAATGCGTGATCGCGGCGTAGGCGCCCGGCAGGGTGGCGCGGTCGAAGCCCGGCGGGTCGTCCAGCAGCGCGGCAGCGCGCGCCGGCAGATCGGGCGGTTGCGGCGACAGCGTCGAGCCGTGGCCGCCGTTGGGCATGTCGACGATCAGCACACAGCGCTTGCAGGCGGCGCGCACCGCATCGATGTGCCATTGAGGCGCCAGCCAGGCGTCCTGGCCGCCACGGACCAGTCCTACCGGGATGCCGGGCGTCGCGAGCGAAGCCATGTCGATGGTCGCGGCCATGGGCACAGCGGCCACTGCAGCAGTGATGCGCGGCTCGGTCCAGCTTTCCAGCGTCGTCTGGCCAGCCAGCTTGGCGTTGATCACGCGTCGGGACACGGCCAGACGCAATGGGTCGAGCATGCCGCCGGTGAGCGAAGTCGCCAGTCCCACGCAGGCGGGGAAGTCCTCTGCCAGATGCGCCTGGCAATGCGTGTTCAGCAGGGCGGGCGACCAGCGCGCACCTGCCAGCGTCAGTGCGGTGAGACCGCCGGCCGACATGCCATAGACACCCACATGGCGGAAGTCGAGCAGCGGCGCAAAGCGCGCATCCACCGCCATCGCATCGATGGCTTGCGACACTTCCTTGGGACGGTGGCGCCAGGTCCTGGGGCCCACATCGCTCATGTCATGAAAATTGTCGCCAGCATGTTCGGGCATGGCCACCGTGAAGCCCGCGTTGACCAGCGTGATCGCCAGATCGGCGTGCGGCCACGGAGCGCCGCCGGAGCCGTGAGAGATCACGATCAGATGGCCGTTGCCGCCAACCGGCGCGGCGTCGACGGCGGCGCTCAGCGTGAACGGGCCGCGACGCACGGTGGCGGCAGGCGCGTCGGTCGGATAGAACACCGTGATCGGTCCGGAACCTGCGGGCGCCGCAAGCACGGTCAGCCCGGTGGCTGCTTGCGCCGCCGAAGCCAGCGCGCAGATCGTGACCAGCGCGAGTCTGCAAACGAATGAGGCGCTCACCATGGATCCCCCTTGGCTCCGGAGAGCCTGGCGCGTTCGCGCTCGACCATGCGCTCCAGCATGTTGCTGCCCGGTGCGAAGAGCCAGACCGATGCGCCATGCAGGATCAGGCCCACGCCCCAGCCCAGCAATGGAAAGATCGCCCACCGATGGCCGGTCGCGAGCGAGAGCACGACCAGCATCAAATTGACCGTCAGATAGGCGGCGAGATGAATGAACCAGCCGATCTTGGCCTTGGCGCGCCGGCGGGCCAGTTGTTCGATGTTGCTTGCGTCCATGGCGAGTTCCTCCGACTTCATCAGGTTGTCAGGCGGTGACGGCAGCAGCGCGGTCGCCCTGGATTGCAAGGCGCCACAGGCGGATCCCCCGGCCGGCGAAGATCCCCGTGAAGGCGCCGTAGAGCGCGCTGATGCCGATCTCGAAAGTGGCTTGATGCCCGAGTTCGGGATGGATTGCAAGCAGCACCCCCACCGTGTATTTGGTCAGGAAGATACCCATGATGAGCGTCAGCGGCACGGCGGAGCCGGCGACATGGAACCGTCGTGTGGCGGCGTCGTAGCGCGTGGTGGCCTGCAACGGTCGCTGAAGCACGAGGGCGAGCACCGTGAGCGCCGCGGCGCCCCAGGCGGGCAGGGCCATCGGGGAATCGCCGAAGGCCGACGCGACCCCGAAGAGCGAAAGGCCGATCATCACGACGGGCATGAACGTCGCCCGCGTCAGGCTCACGCTGCTCGTGAGCATTTGCCGCGCGCCGAACCACAGCAGGGCGGCGAAGCAGACGAACACCCACTTGGGTGTGTGGATCAGGATCTGAGTCAGCATGAGGGTTCTCCGTGCGAAGAGGGTGAAGGAAGAGTAGGTTTCGATGGGCGGACTGTGCCGATACCTCCGGCGGCCCGCCACGCCCATGCGATGAAACGCATCTTGGCGGCGCCAGTTGCAATGCGCTGTCGCGAGATGCAGACGTGGATGTCTGCTTTACAGTGCCTTTACGGTTCGTAACGTCGGAGCGCTACGATTCGACGATCCACTACAGGGCAACCTGCAAACCGCCCAACGCACCGATGTCGTCTCCCTCCACCGAGTCCAGTCCCGCCACCGAATCCGCCATTCGTCCTCCCACTCGCCGGCGGCGCTGGTTCGGCAGCCTGCTGGCCCTGCTGGTGGTGCTGGCGCTCGTCGGTGGTGCGGTGTACCTGGTCAAGCGCCCGGCCACGCCGGCCGGCGGGCCCGGTACCTTCGGCGGCGCGAGTACCGTCGGCCATGCCGTGGCTCGCCGTGCAGACCTGCCGATCCTCATCGACGCCCTGGGCACCGTGACGCCGCTGGCGACCATCACGCTGAGGCCTCAGGTCGGCGGCGTGCTGACCGAGGTGCACTACACAGAAGGCCAGATGGTCGCCAAGGACCAGCTGCTGGCGCGCATCGATCCACGTCCCTACGAGCAGGCGCTGGCGCAGGCCCAGGGCACGCGCGTGCGCGACGAGGCGCAACTCGAGGCGGCGCGCGTCACGCTGTCGCGCTACCGCACATTGCTCACGCAGGATTCGATTGCCCGCCAGGACGTCGACACGCAGGCCGCGCTGGTCAAGCAGCTCGAAGGTGCGGTGATCACCGACCGCGCCGCCGAGGCCGCGGCCAAGCTCAACCTCGAATACACGCGCATCACCGCGCCGGTCGCGGGTCGCATCGGGCTGCGCACGGTCGACCCGGGCAATACCGTCACGGCCAACGCGACCACGGGCATCGCGATGATCACGCAGATGAACCCGATCGACGTGCAGTTCGCCGTGCCGCAGGATCGCATTCCGGACATCCAGGCGCAGCTTGCCAAGGGCGAGAAGCTGTCCGTCAAGGCGATGGACCGCGTGCGCAGCTCCACGCTCGATACGGGCTACTTCTCCACGCTCGACAACGTCGTCGACACCAGCACCGGCACGGTCAAGGCCAAGGCACGTTTTGCCAATGCCGGCCTGCCGCTGTTTCCCAATCAGTTCGTCAACATTCAGATGACGCTGCGCACCGTGAGCGCCATCGTCGTGCCGGTGACCGCCGTGCGCACCGGCCCCAACGGCAACTTCGTCTATGTAGTGAACGACGACCGCACGGTGTCCATGCGCGCGGTGAAGCGCGGTGAGGCCACGACCGATCTCGTGGCGATCGCCGATGGCGTCAAGGAAGGCGACATCGTCGTGACCGAAGGCGGCGACCGCCTGAAAGACGGTGCCCGCGTGCAATTGCAGGGCGACAAGCCCGCCGTGGCGAAGCCGGCCGGTCAGCGTCCGCGCGGCGAAGGCCAGGGCCAAGCCCGTCGCCAGCGTCCGCCGCCGCAGTGAAAGGACAGAGATGATGAGTCCATCGCGCGCTTTCATCGAGCGGCCGGTGGCGACCGCGCTGCTCATGGTCGCGATCGTCCTCGCGGGCCTGGTCGGTTTTCGCTTCCTGCCGCTCGCGGCGTTGCCTCAGGTCGACTACCCGACGATCCAGGTGCAGACGCTCTATCCAGGCGGAAGCCCGGAGGTCATGAGCCGGACCGTGACGGCGCCGCTCGAGCGTCAGTTCGGCCAGATGGCGGGCCTCGACCGCATGAGTTCGACCAGCGCCACCGGCGTGTCGATCATCACGCTGCAGTTCGCGCTCGACCAGACGCTCGACGTGGCCGAGCAGCAGGTGCAGGCCGCGATCAACGCCGGCGGTTCGCTGTTGCCGGCGGATCTGCCCGCGCCGCCCGTCTATGCCAAGGTCAATCCAGCGGATGCGCCCATCCTCACGCTGGCCGTAAGCTCCGAGACCATGCCGCTCACCGAGGTGCAGAACCTCGTGAACACGCGGCTCGCGCAGAAGATCAGCCAGGTCAGCGGCGTAGGGCTGGTGTCGCTCTCGGGCGGCCAGCGGCCGGCGGTGCGCATCCAAGCCAATACCGACGCGCTGGCATCGGTGGGTATCGGCCTGGATACGCTGCGCACCGCCATCGCGGCGGCCAATTCGAACAGTGCGAAGGGCAGCTTCGACGGCCCGAAGCGGGCCTACACCATCAATGCCAACGATCAGCTCGCGACGGCGGCCGACTACAGGAACCTGATCATCGCGTGGAAGAATGGCGCGCCCGTGCGCATGAGCGACGTCGCGCGCGTGGTCGACGGCGCTGAGAACACGCAACTCGGCGCATGGGCGGCCGTGCGTCAGGATGCGAAGGCGAAGGATGGCGCGCAGGAACCGGAGACCAAGCTCTATCCGGCAATCATCCTGAATGTGCAGCGACAACCCGGCGCCAACGTGATCGGCACGGTTGACGCCATCAAGAAGCAGCTGCCCGAGCTCGAATCCTCGCTGCCGGGCTCGGTCAAGGTCGAGATACTGAGCGACCGCACGACCGGCATCCGCGCATCCGTGAGCCACGTGCAGCTCGAACTCGCGCTGGCGGTGGTGCTGGTGGTACTGGTGATCTTCTTCTTCCTGCACAGTCTGCGAGCGACGGTGATTGCGAGCGTCGCGGTGCCCATCTCCCTGATCGGCACGTTCGGGCTGATGTATTTGCTGGGGTACAGCCTCAACAACCTGAGCCTGATGGCGCTGACCATCGCGACCGGTTTCGTGGTGGACGACGCGATCGTGATGATCGAGAACATCGCCCGCTACCTGGAGAAGGGCGAGCCGCCGTTCCAGGCCGCGCTCAAGGGGGCAACGCAGATCGGCTTCACGATCATTTCGCTGACGGTCTCGCTGATTGCCGTGCTGATTCCGCTGCTGTTCATGGGTGATGTGGTGGGACGGCTGTTCCGCGAGTTCGCAGTGACGCTGGCGATCACGATCCTGATTTCGGCGGTGGTCTCGCTGACGCTGGTGCCGATGATGTCGGCGCGCTGGCTCAAGCCCGAGTCGGAAGAGGGCGGGCGCTTCGGCGCGAGCGTGCAGCGCTTCTTCGACCGCGTGATCGCGCGCTACGACCTGTGGTTGCAATGGGTGTTTCGTCATCAGCCGCTGACGCTGCTGGTGGCGGGGCTGACGCTGGCACTGACGGTGCTGCTCTACGTCGTGATTCCCAAGGGGCTCTTTCCGACGCAGGATACGGGTCAGCTCCAGGCGCGCATCGAGGCGGCGCAGGAGGTGTCGTATGTGCGGATGGCCGACCTGCAGCAGTCGGCCGCGAACGCGATCCTGGCGGATCCGGACGTGCAGAGCCTGAGTTCAGTGGTCGGCGTGGATGCGGCCAACAACACGGCGCTCAATACCGGCAGCATGCTGGTCAACTTGCGCAAGGGCCATGATTCGCAGAGCACGGTGATGCAGCGTTTGCGAGACCGCGTCCACGACAACGTCGCTGGCGTGACGCTGTATCTGCAACCGACGCAAGATCTGACCATCGACGCCGAGACGGGGCCGACGGAGTTCCGGCTGTCGCTCGAAGGCGTGGATACAACGACGGTGAACGACTGGGCACGCAAGCTGGTCGAGCGTCTGCGCACTGTGCCGCAGGTGCGCAATCCGACGACCGATGCGGGCGCGCAGGGCCTGGCCGCCTATGTGGATATCGACCGCAACACGGCTTCGCGGTTGTCGGTGACGGCAAGTTCGGTGGACGATGCGCTCTACAGCGCCTTCGGGCAGCGGATCGTGTCGACGATCTTCACGGAGACGAATCAGTACCGCGTGATTCTGGAAGCGCAGCGCGATGCGTTGTCCTCGCCGGAGCTTCTGGGCAATCTGCAATTGCGCACGGGCGCGGGCACCCCGACACCGCTGTCGTCGCTGGCGACAGTGCGCGAGCAGTACTCGCCGTTGCAGGTGACGCGAGTTGCGCAGTATCCGGGCGCCACGGTGGGTTTCGACACTGCGCCGAACGTGGCGTTGGGCAAGTCGGTGGCCGCGATCCGCGCGGCGGCCAAGGAGATCGGCATTCCGGCGAGTGTGAGCATGACTTTCCTCGGTGCCGCGGGGGCTTACGAGAAGTCGCTGACCAATCAGCTGTGGCTCATTCTTGCCGCGGTGGTGTGCGTGTACATCGTGCTGGGCGTGCTGTATGAGAGCTACATCCATCCGCTGACGATCCTGTCGACGCTGCCGTCCGCGGGTGTGGGTGCTTTGTTGGCGCTGATGGTGACGGGCAACGACCTGGGGGTGATCGGAATCATCGGGATCATCCTGCTGATCGGCATCGTGAAGAAGAACGCGATCATGATGATCGACTTCGCGATCGATGCCGAGCGGAACCAGGGCAAGTCGCCGGAGGAAGCGATTCATCAGGCGGCGTTGTTGCGCTTCCGGCCGATCCTGATGACGACCCTGGCTGCGCTGTTCGCTGCATTGCCGCTGATGTTCGGATGGGGCGAGGGCGCGGAGTTGCGGCGGCCGCTGGGGCTGGCGATTTTTGGCGGGCTGGTTGTGAGTCAGGTGTTGACCTTGTTCACTACGCCTGTGATCTATCTTGCCTTTGATCGCATGGGGCGGCGGTTTGGGCAGAAGGCGTCGGCATGAGTTGCTTGGCTTGTTGTCTGTTGCTTTGTGAGGTCCGCCCGGTATGCGGTGCGGGCTGTGCGACCCCGCTGCGCCGGCCCTTCGGGCTTCCCTGCAGTGCTCGCCTCAGGCGGGGTCCGCGTGAAACTCGCTGCGCTCAGACACACGCGGCCCTGATCCGCCTGAGGCTGCGCGCTTCG